>JBMLRA010000306.1:0-24185 GCA_049241265.1 Chitinophagaceae bacterium | reverse complement strand
AATAAAATGAAGTACAAACAACCAAAAATCATAGCAGAAATTGGATGCAATCACAAAGGGGATATGCAAATTGCAAAAGAACTAATTAAAAAGGCCAAAGAATGTGGAGCTGATGTTGCAAAATTTCAAAAAAGGACACCAAAAGAACTTCTAACAGAAGAACAGTATAATGCTCCACATCCAAATTTAACTCATGCTTATGGTAATACCTATGGAGAGCATAGAGAATTTTTGGAACTATCAAAAAGTCAACATATTGAATTAAAAAATTATTGTGAACTTATTGATATACAATATTCAACTTCTGTATGGGACGTTACATCTGCAAAAGAAATTGTTTCTATAAATCCCGAATTTATAAAAGTTCCATCTGCTTGTAATAATAATTACAATATGATGAGAGTTCTAAGGGATGAATATGCAGGTGACGTTCACATTTCATTTGGTATGACAACCCACTCAGAAGAAGAAGATGTTGTAAAATTTTTTGAAGAAACTAACCAAGGAAAAAGATTGGTAGTTTATTCATGTACTAGTGGTTATCCGGTTGCATTTGAAGATATTTGTTTGTTAGAAATTACTAGACTCAAGCAATTATTTGGAGATAGAACCAAGGAAATAGGCTTTTCTGGGCACCACTTAGGAATTTCAGTAGACATTGCAGCATATACATTAGGAGCGACATGGGTTGAAAGGCACTTTACATTAGATAGAACTTGGAAAGGCACCGACCATTCAGCTTCTTTAGAACCTGGAGGGCTAGCTAAACTTTGTAGAGATTTAAAATTTGGTGCTTTTAAAGCACTATCCTATAAAAAAGAACAGGTATTAGATGTTGAAAAAGTACAAAGAGAAAAGCTAAAAAACAGAAAATAATTATGGAAGTTGAAAATTTTGTAGAGTATCTTTTTAGTAAAACTTACAAAAGCGTTTTCGAAAAAAAAAAATATTCAGAACTAATTCTGAAAGCCTATAGACTAACAGAGCTTGATTACCTTTATCATCATCCAAATAAAGAAAATCTTTTTGGGCATATAAAATCCAATAATGGATGGTTAGTTACTTTCTTGTATCGTTTGGGTAATGTAATCTTTAAAGAGAATTCACAAGATATGTTATTGACAGAAATCCATTGGATAATGAAAGAGGTTTGCTCTTGTGAAATTTATTATTCTATTGATATTGGCGAAGGTCTGTATGTTAGACATGGAGCTGGTGCTGTTATTGGTTCTCGTTGTGTTATTGGTAAAGGTCTGATTATACACCAGAATTGTACAATCGGTCATAAAGTTTTTATGGGAAATGGACCTTCTATTGGTAATGACGTAGAAATGGGGGCTGGCTCAAAAATTTTAGGGGAGATAAGTATTGGAAATAAAGTGATTGTTGCAGCTAATGCTGTAGTTTTAAATAATATTTCTGAAAATAGTATTGTAGCTGGAATTCCAGCCATACATAAAAAAGTAAATACGAGATGAGTCTAGTTGCTTTTATACCAGTTCGGGGAGGCAGTAAATCAATTCCACTGAAAAATATAAAATTATTTTGTGGAAAACCATTGGTTTATTGGAACCTTTTTGAACTTGAAAACACAATTGAGGTAGATAAAATTGTAGTTGCTACAGATAGTGATGCAATTGAATCAACTGTAAATAGTTTTGGGTTTAAAAAGGTATCTGTTTATAGACGAAGCAATGAAAATGCGTCTGACACAGCAAGTACCGAAAGTGTAATGCTTGAGTATTTGAATTATAATAAATCGTTAAAGGCAACCGATTTGTTTATGCTTGTTCAAGCAACATCTCCATTAACAACAAGCAATCATTTTAAAGGAGCAATACAGCAATTAAATCAGTCAAAATCAGATTCTTTATTAAGTTGTATAAGAATAAAACGATTTTTTTGGAGTGATTCTGGAAAACCACTCAATTACGACTTTAATAATAGACCAAGAAGGCAGGATTTTGATGGTGTAATGACTGAAAATGGAGCTTTTTACATTAATAATGTAGAAAATATTTTAAAAGACAAATGTAGACTATCAGGAAATGTTGAAGTATATGAAATGCCAGAATATACTTATGTAGAAATTGACGAAGAACATGATTGGATTCTTGCTGAGGCATTAATGAAGAAATATAATTTGATTGAATTAAACAATCGTCCAAAAATAAAACTGTTTGCCACAGATGTTGATGGAGTATTAACAGATGCAGGGATGTATTATTCAGAATCTGGCGATGAATTAAAAAAATTTAATACTAGAGATGGAAAAGGAATTGAATTACTTCACAAGGCAGGAATAAAAACAGCAATTATTACATCTGAAAATACAAAAATTGTAGAACGAAGAGCTGCAAAACTTAAAGTAAATTATCTCTATCAAGGAAAAGAACACTCGGGAAAGCTCGATATATTAAAAGAAATTTGCAAAAAAGAGAATATAAGTTTAAGTGAGGTTGCCTATATTGGCGATGATATAAACTGTAGCGAGGCACTACAAAGCGTTGGCTGGGCATGTTGTCCAGTCGATGCAGAATTATCAGTTAAAAATATTTATGGTATACAAGTTCTTGATAAAAAGGGAGGAGACGGCGTTGTAAGAGAGTTTATCGAAAAGATATTATCATATAATGAAAAATAAAATTAAATATTGGCTTATTCCTATAGGGATTCAGAATTTATTGAAAAGTAAATTAAACCCAAGAAAGGAAGATGTTTTTAATGTTCCTGAAACAAAAAATAATGAACAATTTAAGAATATACACGCAGGAAAAAGATGTTTTGTTTTAGCATCAGGGCCATCAATAAATAGGCAAAATTTAAAGCCGCTGCAGAATGAAATTTGTATAGCAGTCAGTTCTTTTTTTAATCACCCCGATATTGATATTATAAAACCTAAATATCACGTTATTGCTCCAATGCACCCTCCTTTTACTTTTGAGGAAGGAGCAATCGTTTTAAATGGCTTACAAAAGCAGTACAAACATTCTGTTGACATTTTTATAGGAACAAACTCTTATGAATATTCACATTTTAATTGTATTGCTGAGAAACATATAGAAATAAACCAAAAAGTATATCCAATAAACTACGATAACTCAGTAGAAATTGATGAAAATAATTTGAATAATGAGGCTATATGGGATATAACAAAAACGCCGTTTTCTATTAGAACGGTAATATACAGTGCAATTCAATTAGCACATTATATGGGCTTTACTGAAATTGTTTTACTTGGGTGCGACCATGACTATTTAAACGATGTGTCAAGAACTGAAAATCATCACTTTTACAAAGAAAACGAAAGCTTCTCTGACAAAAAACATTTAAGTGAATTCACACGCGAAAGATGGTTTTTTGAGTACTATAAAAGGTGGAAAGATTACAGGTTAATACAAGAATATTTAAATGCAAAAGGTGTTAAAGTAGTTAATGCAACTGATGGGGGAATGCTTGATGTGTTTCCACGAAAGGATTTAAAATCTTACACAGAATTATAATTATTTGTATGCGATGTACATAAAATTAAAAAAAATAATTGGTAAAATATTATACAAACTCCTAATTAATTTTAAGCCAGAGTTTTTACTCATAGACAACATAGAATTGATAAATAGTTATTTTCATAACTCATCAAAAGGAGAATTTACGAAATTAAACCCAGTATATAAGATATACGATACAAAAATTGGAAATTATACATATCTGGCCGAAAATGCTATAATAAGCAACGCAACTATTGGCTCTTTTTGTTCTATTGGTCCTAATTTTATTTGTGGTTGGGGCATACATCCAATAACAACACTTTCAACAGCTCCAATGTTTTATTCTACAATGAAACAAAATGGGATCACACTTTCATCAATAAATAAAATAGACGAAAGACAGCCAATTAATATAGGTAATGATGTTTTTATAGGGATGAACGTAAGTATTTTGGATGGTGTAACTATTGGAGATGGTGCTGTAATTGGTGCAGGTGCTGTGGTATCAAAAGATATTCCTCCATATGCTGTTGCGATAGGTTGCCCAATAAAAATTGTTAAATACAGATTTGATGATGATACTATAGAAAAATTATTAAAAATTAAGTGGTGGCAATGGAAAGACGAAGATTTGCAAGAAGTAGAAAAACACTTTAACAATGTTGAAGAGTTTATAAAAAAACATTACGTATAAGGTTTTCTATTAAACTTGTTTCATATGAAATTACTTAAAAAATTAAATGTGTATTATCAAGGTTAAAAAACTATTTCTGTTTGATTTAGATGGTACTATATATACCGAAAATGTACTTATAGATGGAGCACTAGAATGTTTAAAAGCAGTTGTAAACAAAGGAGGAAAATATGTTTTTTTAACAAACAATTCTTCTAAAAACCTTAATTATTATGTTAATAAATTAACAGGTTTAGGGATTGAAGTAAATGAATCAAACTTTTACACATCAACCTTGCTTACCATAGATTATTTAAATGATAACTTTTTAAATAAAAAAGTATATCCAGTAGGCACTAATTTGTTTGTTGATGAATTAGTAGAAGCCGGAATAAATGTAACGTTTAATACTAACGATGCCGAGTGTTTGGTTGTAGCATTTGATACAGAACTGAATTATAAAAAGCTAAATGATGCTAGTTTTTTATTATCAAAAAAATTGCCATTTGTTGCCACAAACCCCGATTTATCTTGTCCAGTTAACTTTGGGTTTATACCAGATTGTGGTTCCATTTGTAATATGTTATACACAGTTACTGGCCAACAAGCACATTTTATTGGAAAACCTAATAGAAAAATGGTAGATACTGTTATTGCAAAAAATAAGTTTAGCCAAGATGAAACAATTGTTATTGGTGACAGATTATATACAGATGTTGCTTGTGGAATAAATGCAGAAGTTACAACTGCAATTGTCCTAACTGGCGAAACAAAATTCAACGATTTAGAAAAAAGTCCATATAAACCAAATTTTGTATTACAAAGCGTAAAAGATTTAATTGCATTAATTTAAAGAATACGTTAGGGGTATTGATGAATAAAATGACAATTAGAATTAAAGGCATTTAATAATATGCTAGAAAAGCAAAATGCATATTTTGTAATTAAACCACATTTGCAAAATAAAATTGATACAAACTATGGGTTTAGGTTTTGGTGATAGACGATTTTAAAGAACTAGTACCCGAAATTGATAATTATGAAATTATGGGAAATGCTGATATGCTAATTAGTGATTAATCAGGCATTCTCTTAGACTTTTTTGTTTCAAACAGACCCATTTTATTCTATACTCCAGATTTTATAGAATATGCTAGTACCCAACAATTGAATTATGATTATGCAGAAATCTCATCTGGAGAGCAATTTTTTAATCAGGAGAATCTTTTAAAGCGAATTGAATTTTATTTAGGAACAGAACTTTTTTGCCTGAAAATTATAAAAAAAAAGATCTCTTTAACAAATACAGCGACACAGATAGTTCCAATAGGGTTTTTCAAACTTTCATTAATTCAAACAACCTGCAAGTTAATCAATACTAATAAAGATTTGTTCAATTTATAACTAATGAAAGTAATACTCTATACATCTCTGTATCCTGAAAAAAATGAATTTAGAAAAAATGAAATTCTTGTATCATTAAAAAATAATATTAATAATAAGAATATTGACAAGATCATAATTTTAAATGAGGGGTTTGATGATGCTATTATAAATAATAAAAAAATAACCAATATACCAACCTCACAAAGACCCACATTTGCGTATTTTGAACAATTTTTAGACGAAAATGCAATAAATATTATCACAAATAATGATATTTGGTTTGATAATAGTCTGTCAAAACTAAAATGGTACTTTATAGCAAAGGGAGACTTTTTATCATTAACAAGAACAGAAAAAGATGGGCAACTCTATAGAGGAAATTGGGGCGACTCTCAAGACACCTGGATTTTTTTAGGAAAACCGTTACCTCTAAAAAAGTGTGATTTTTATTTAGGAAAGCTAGGTTGTGATAATAAAATAAATTATATATTTTACAAAGGAGGTTACAGAGTTTTAAATCCTTGTAAATCTATTAAAACATATCACGAACATCTTTCAAATCATAGAACATACACCGAGGCAGAAAGAATTACTGGAGAATATCTTTTTGCCCATCCTATTAATTTCTTTCAATTTCAAATAGCACGCTTTGTTCTACGAAAATTAAATAGTATGAGACTCAATCATATTGAGAACTTAGATGATTATAAAAAGTAATTGAGTTTAGCATAAATGAATATTCCCAATTTTTCAATAATTATTTGTTGTTACAACGCAAGTAAAAGGCTGCCAACAACATTAGAATATTTATCAAAACTAGATATTAGTGGTTTGCAATGCGAGTTGATAGTTGTAGATAATAATAGCAGTGATAATAGTTCTGAGGTGGTAAGCAATTTATGGCACAATAAACTCAATAATCCATTTGAACTAAAACTGCTAAAACAACCCACACCAGGAAAAACAAATGCTTGGAATTTAGGTGTTGAAAATGCTAATGGAGATTATTTAGTAATGTGTGATGATGATAATTGGCTACCAAGTGATTATTTAAAAATAGCTATTCCTATTTTGCAAAATAGTGAAAAAGCAGGAATGCTTGGGGGCAGATCTATTGGTGTTTTTGAAAAAGAACCTCCAATTTGGTTTAAAAATGTTTCTAGCTATTGGGCTGTTGGTAAACAATATGAAAACAGTGGAGAGATAACCAATGAGCATAATAAACTTTGGGGTGCCGGTACCATTTTTAGCAAAGCAGCATTAAACCATCTTTCTTCATTAAACTACACACAAAAATTTAGTGGAATTAAGTCAGAGGGAATGGCTGAGGACTGTGAAATTTTTATTTTACTAAAACTAATTGGCTACAAAATGTATTATTCTAACGATTTAGTAATACAGCATTTTATGCCAAAAGAACGCATTAGTTGGACAAGTTTTATGAGTTTTATGCAAAATTTTGGCAAAAGCAGTTGGAAATTTGATGCTTACGAAAAAAATTACAAGTCAGAGTTTAGTATTAAAAACTATATAAAAGAAGGGGCTCTTTACGCATTATATGTAACGGCTATAAGAATTCGCAAAACCAACAAAAAAGCAGTATTTTCTCTATCTCCACCACAAGAAGGTGCAGCAGGTAATTTGGTAGATAATTATTTTTTAAAATACAGATTTATTGGGTTGCTAAAAGCATTTTTCAGATATAGAAAGGAAGTAAAGGTATTTCAAAATTCTAAAATCTTTCAATACAAGGATTAAAATAAATGCCAATTTTAAGTATTGTTATTCCTTGTTATAATTGTGAGTTGTTTATAGAAAAAACAATAAAATCAGTTATTGCTCAAGACTTTCAAAATTGGGAATTAGTTGTTGTTGATGATGGTAGTAAAGATAAATCAGCACAAAAAGTTGAACAATTTGTACAAGCAGACACTAGAGTAAAACTAGTAAAAAAGCAAAATGGAGGCGTTATTTCTGCAAGAAAAGAGGGATTAAAGCATATTGCTTCTAGTTCAGAATATTTACACTTTTTAGATTCAGATGATATTTTACTTCCCAATTTTTATTCAGAAATATTTAAATTTTGGCAGCAAGAACAAAATATGGCTGCAGTGTATGTAAACCATACTTTTATAGACGAAAATGATAACATTACAGGAAACGCAAACTGGGGATTTAGGTATCAGCCAACTCGATTTTGGTTTAATATTATAGATGAAAAAGAACCCGTTACATCTTTTGCTGCCATTCTTTTTTGGTGTAAAATGGTAGAACCAATGGTGGTAATGAAAAAAGAAGCGTACTATAATACAAGTGGTTGGGATGAGCGATTTGGGTTTGGAAAAATTGGTGAAGGTGTAGTACTTTATGGCGAAATGGCGTTAAAAAGCAAAATTGGATATTTAAGTAAAAGTTTGTATTTGTACCGAAGACACGGTAATCAATCGTCAAAAGATTCAAAACTTAACGCTATTTCAGTTAGAAATACCTTTGAAATTTGGAAAGAAAAAGCAGAGAATGGAGTTGTAGACAAAAACAAATTTGCTTTGCTTTTTTGCTTTTATAATACAAGATTGGCAATTAAAAAAGAATTAGGGTCTCTTAAACATAGATTAAGGTTTCAGCCAATACAAGCTGTAGTTAGCTTGTTTAAAATAGCAATACTTTATTCTAAATCTTATCCTTTAGTACTAAAAGGAACAAAAAGCATAAAAGAACTAATTTAGCTTAAAAATAAAAAATTGAATAGCAACAAAATATTAATAATTGGCTCGCAAGGATTTATTGGCTCAGCTATTTGCAATTATTTTTTAAAGAAAGGATTTGACGTTGTTGGCTGCGATATTGTTGATAAAAGCGAAAACTGCTCATATTACTACCACAAAATAACCTCTGATTTAAGTAATGATTTAGTCAAAATTTTTGCAGAACATCAATTTCAATTATGTATTAATGCAGCTGGCAGTGGAAATGTTCCATTATCTGTTGAAAATCCATTACTCGATTTTAAAGCAAATGTTGCAGATGTAATATCAATTTTGGATGCTATTAAACTTCATAATTCCAGTTGCAAGTATTTGCATATTTCAAGTGCTGCTGTTTATGGAAACCCTGAAAAATTGCCTGTTTGTGAAAATGATTTAACACAACCTGTATCTCCTTATGGTTATCATAAATTAATGTCTGAGAGCATTTGTAAAGAATATTACAAACTTTTTGGGCTAAAAACAGCTATTATACGTCCATTTTCAGTTTATGGTGCAGGGTTAAAAAAACAGCTTTTTTGGGATTTATGTCAAAAAATTAGTAAGTCCGAATCTAATAAAATTGAATTATTTGGCACAGGAGAAGAGTCTAGAGATTTTATATATATAAATGATTTGGTTGAGTTAATTTATCTGATTAATGCCAAAGACAACTTTGAATGCAGCATTTATAATGCAGCATCAGGAATTGAAACTAAAATAAATCAATTGGCTAGTATTATTCAGCCATTTTTTCCTACAAAAAAAATTGCCTTTTCAGGTCAATCACGCATTGGCGACCCTAATAATTGGGTTGCAGATATTTCAAAATCTAAATCTATTGGATTTGCTAATAAGGTTGCTATTGAAACTGGAATTGAAAAATATATAGAGTGGTTTAAGCACTTGCAATAAATGAAAAATACCAACGCCGAAATAGTTTTTACTTTGCCAGCTGCCTTGGGTGGTGTTGCTAGCTTCAACTTTAGTGTTATTAATAATGCTACTTTAAAAAATAGCATAACAACAAGGGTTATTTTGATTAAATCAAAAGAAGATACACGCCCTGTTTTTACTGATAAGTTTGATGTAGATGAATGTACTATTTTTGAATATTCTGAGAAGGAAAATCAGTATTTTGTACACAAAAGGCTTGAAACATTAATTGGAAAAAAACCTGGTGCTGTTGTTTGCGACAATGGAATTACCATCCAATCATGCAGTATGTTTAACAATCCAAAAACAATTTTTCATTTACTGCACGACTATTTTTATGTAAAGCAAAACATTTCATTTGGAGATGTTGTAGACGTTGCTGTAGCTCATTCGTCTTTTTTTGCAGATTGTGTTTTTTCATCAAACCCCAAAGATTTTGCTGGTAGAACTTATTATATTCCCTATGGTGTAGAACAATATCAGGGAATGCCAGTAAAAAGTACCAATGGTAATTTAAAAGTATTTTTTTTAGGCAGATTAGATTATGGAAAAGGAGTTGAGAAACTTATTGAAATGGAAAACCTACTGCAGCAAAAATCTGTAAATGTAGATTGGACAATTATAGGCAAAGGCAAACTGGAACAAGAAATTAAGCAAAAGTGGAATAATAAAAAGAATGTAGAATTTAAACAACCCGAAACTTCGGCAGATGTTTATAACATCTTAAAAGAACAAGATGTTTTTGCTTTTCCAACAGAATTTGAAGGAACACCTGTTTCAATAATGGAAGCTTTTTCAAATGCAAATGCAGTTATCGTATCTGATTTACCAGGAGGGATTCGTGATATGGTTACAGAAGAAGTGGGTTTTAGAGTTGCATTACACAATGTTGCTGATTTTGCAAACAAAATTGAATATTTAGCAAAAAACAGAAATTATTTAAGCAAAATGCAAGAAAGTGCTTGGAATAAAGCAAAAAAAAATTACGACACTAAAGAAAATTCAAATAAATATTTTGAACTTTTTTTAAGATTTGATGAATTAAAAAGGAAAAAAACAACTAACACAATACAATTGAAAAATAAATTAGATAAGCCATTTATTCCTAATTCGATTGTAAAACTAATAAGAACCATAAAATAATATGCAAACAAGTCCTTTGGTTAGCGTATTAATGACTTGTTTTAACAGAGAAAAATACATAGCTGCAGCTATTGAAAGTGTTTTAGCATCAAGCTATACAAATTTTGAATTAATAATTGTTGATGATACATCAAAAGATAAAACTGTAGAAATTGCAAAAAGCTATGCAGCAAAGGACGATAGAATTTCGGTTTACATAAACGAAAAAAATCTAGGTGATTATGTAAATAGAAATAAAGCAGCTAGCTACGCCAAGGGCAAATATTTAAAATATGTCGATTCTGACGACATTATTTACCCAAAAGGGTTGGAAATATTGGTTTTTTGTATGGAAAAGTTTCCAAATGCAGGTTGGGGGCTTTGTTCTTTAAGCCAATTTTTAGATAAACCATATCCCTTTGAAATTGATGTAAAAGAAATCTACAGGTTTAATTTTTTTACAAAATCAATTTTTCATAAGGCACCTTTATCTTCAATAATAAAAAAAGACGCTTTTGATTGTGTTGGCGGATTTAGTGGAAAACAACATTTGGGTGATTTTGAACTATGGCATTTATTGGCATTAAAATTCAATGTAGTTTTAATGTCAGATGGAATTGTTTGGTGCAGAAACCATAATGAACAACAAAAAAACGACAATCAAAAAAAGCCCTTGGTAGGTCTAAAATATAATATAAGTCAGTACCACTTTTTAAAAGCTAATGGTCGTAAAACTCACTTAACAAGCAGTGAAATTTCAGCTATTTGTAATAGGCATAAAAAGCTAATTTTAAAACAAATTATTAAATTTTCATTGCGTTTAGAGTTTAAAAATTTTATAGCAGCCATAAAAATGTTTAACAATGAAGTCGATTACAATTTTAATGTAAAAAGTATTGATAGATAATGAATAAACTATTGTTTATTATCAAAAAGCCACAGTACTTATTGATTTCATTAGTCATTAAATTGCCCTATTTCTCTTTTTTAAAACAAACTAAAAGTTATAATAATCAAGTAAGTTTTACCTTTTGGTTTTTACAAAAAGTAATGAATTTTGGTGGCAACAAAAAAGCATACTGGCCAGTACATTGGTCAAGCCAAGTTTATGATGCTGAAAATATTTTAATAGATACTGGAACCTATCCTGGTATAATGAAAGGCTGTTACATACAGGGCAAAGGAGGAATTACTTTTGGCAAAAACACTTTAGTTGCTCCCAATGTTATAATAGTTTCTGCTAATCACGATTTATTCGACAATAGAAAAAGTATTTTACAACCAGTAAAAGTTGGAAACTACTGCTGGATAGGAGCTGGTGCTAAAATAATGCCAGGGGTAACCCTAGGAGATTTTACAATTGTAGCAGCGGGTACTGTAGTTACTAAATCATTTGAAACAGGATATTGTGTAGTTGGTGGAATACCTGCAAAAAAAATTAAAGATTTAGATAAAAATAATTGTATTCATTACGATAATGAGATTGATTATATTGGATATATACATAAAAATAAATTTGATAGCTTTAGAGCAAAAAACCTAAAAGTATAATATTAATATGACAGCAAATATTCCTTTGGTAAGTGTTTTAATGACTTCGTACAATAGAGAAAAGTATATAGGAAATGCTATTGAAAGTGTATTAAAATCAACATTCACCAATTTTGAACTCATTGTAGTAGACGATGGTTCAAAAGACAAAACTGTTGAAATTGCAAAACAATTTGCTGCAAAAGATCCAAGGGTAAAAGTTTATATTAATGTTAAAAACTTAGGAGATTATCCTAATAGAAATAAGGCAGCAAGTTATGCTACAGGAAAATATTTGAAATATGTAGATTCTGATGATTTTATTTATTCAACAGGTCTTCAGGTTTTGGTTAGTATGATGGAAAATAACCCCTCTGCCGATTGGGGTTTATGTACAATAAAACCAAATTTTAAGCAGCCATTTCCTATTTTACTTCAACCCAAAGAGATATTTGAATACCACTACTTAGGTGCTGGATTATTTTATAATGGACCATTATCTTCAATTATAAAAAAAAGTGCATTTGATGCAGTAGGTGGATTTAAAGAATATAGAATGGTAGGGGATTTTGAAATGTGGCATAGATTAGCTATTAACTATAATGTTTTATTAATGCCACAAGGAGTTGTTTGGTATCGAGAGCATAATGAACAAGAAATCAATAGCATAAAAAAATATTGGCTTGATTATGATTCAATAACAAAACATTATATAACGCATCCTAAATCTCCTTTCACAAATACCCAAAAAATTAACTTAATCAAAAAAAATAGATTAAAAAATTTAAGAAGTGTAGTAACTCTAACTTTAAAAGGGCAATTTCAAACTGCAAAAAATAGGCTTGCTGGAGCTAGAATATTTAGCAATGATTTGCACACACCACTTGCAGAAAAAATTAATTAATCTGTAATTAATAAATAAGATTCTAGAGTGACAAGTAGCAAAACCAAAAATATCCTTTTTACTTTCGACTATGAACTTTTCTTGGGTTCAGACAGTGGAACTTTAGATATTTCACTCATTAATCCAACAAAAAAGCTGCTTCAACTTTTTAAAAAAAACAAACTGCAAGCCATTTTTTTTGTTGATACAACATATATAATGATGTTGGATGAAGTTAGGGGTGAAAATGCTTTAGTTAATGAAGACTTTAATAAAATAAACAACCAACTTGTAGAAATTGTTAAAGAGGGTCATTTAATATATCCTCATATTCATCCTCATTGGTTAGATGCAGTTTATAGTGCTGACAAAAACACTTGGAATTTATCAAACGATTCTAAATACAGATTTTCTAGTATTGATGCAATAACCCAACAAATGCTTTTTAATTACTCTATTAATATATTAAACAATATTTTAAAAACTGCAAATGTTAACCAAGTAATTGATAGTTACAGAGCAGGTGGATGGAGCATTCAGCCATTCAATACGTTTAAACCATATTTTTTGCAATATGGTATTCAATATGAGTTTAGTGTAATTCCAGGTAAATATTGTATTTCGCCAGCACATCAATACGATTTTTACAATGCACCCAACAAAGAAATTTATTCGTTTGAAAATGATATAAATATAGAAGATGTAAATGGCAGTTTTAAAGCAATTACCATTTCGGTACTAGAGTTTCCTAAAATTATTGGCTTTGCACTTGGAAAAATGTATGTGTTGCTTTCTCATTATTTAAAGCTACAATTTGTGCAAAGTATTGGAAATGGAAAAACAGTGCATCACACAAAAGTTGAAAATAAGGATAAATATTTTGCAGGAAAGCAACGAAAAATCGTTTCGTTTGAATATTTAGATTTTATAACAGTATTTCTACAATTACATCAAATTAAAAAAAATAAATTTTGCCATTTTATTTCACATCCTAAAATGATGTCTAAAATGAATTTTGTTTTTACGGCTTTTTTGTTAAAAAGAATAGCTAGAAAATATAAGGTGGAATCTGATTTTCACCAGTTTACTTAGTATTTTATATGAATATTTTATTTGTTGCGTTCGAATTTCCTCCATTAGGTGGAGCAGGTGTTCAAAGGTCAATGTATTTTGTAAAGTACTTATCTCAAAATGGTATTAATCCAGTTGTTGTTACAGCATTGGAAACAGATTATGTCAATGTAATGCCTGGTCACCCAATTGATAAATCTTTATTAAACGAAATTCCAGAAAATACAATTATTGAAAGAATACACTGCAAAAACCTTAACTTTTCAACAGATACCACATTTAAAAAGCTAAAAAATTGGCTACAAATGTATTTTGCTGTTTATGAAAATTTTAAGAAAGCTTGGCAAGATGAGGTTAGGAAAAAGCTACCTGAATTAATAAAAAAGTACGATGCCAAGGCTATTTATGTTTCATTACCACCATTTGCAATGGGCCCAATGTGGGCAGAATTAAAAAAAGAAAATAACCTTCCTTTAGTTGTAGATTTTAGAGATGCTTGGAGCCAGTGGTGTGTTGCTCCCAATCAATCTTATTTTCACTATCTAAAAAAACTACAAGTAGAAAATAATGTTTTGCAAACTGCCAATGCTGTTGTATGTTCTTCAAAACAAATAATGAAAGATTTACAAAACCAGCATAAAACAGTAGAAAAAGTCAAATTTAACGTAATAAATAATGGTTTTGATGCAGAATTGAACATAAATGACAAATTATTTATTGAACAAAAAGATAAAATTGTAATAGGCTATGTGGGTAGTTTCTATTACTCGCCAGAAGCAAGAGAAAGTATTTTGATGCCTTGGTATAAAAAGCCATTGCATAGAATGCCACATTATGTGCCACGAAAAGAAGATTGGCTTTACAGATCGCCACACTTTTTCTTTTTAGCATTAAAAAAACTTATAGACTCGAACATTGAATATAAAAATAAAATTGAGGTTCGATTTGCTGGAAAAACGCCCGATTGGCTTTTAACACAAATTGAAAGTTTTGGCTTAACCGATTTATGCAAGCATTATGGCTATATGAATCATAGTCAGGTAATCGATTTTCAAAATAACTGCGATGCATTATTAATTACATCGTCTAAAGTTATTGGAGGCAGAGATTATAGCATCGCAGGAAAAACCTACGAATATTTTACAATTGGTAAACCCATTATTGCTTTCGTGTGTGAAGGAGAGCAAAAGGATATTTTAGAAGAAAGTAAAATGGCATTAATCTGTAATCCTGATAATACAGTTCAAAGTGCCAATAATTTACAAAAGTTGTTTAATAGCGAAATCACATTTGCCCCAAATAAAGAAGCCATACTACAATATCAACGAAAAAAATTAACCACCAAACTAGCATCAATCATTAAACAAGTTACTAAAAACTAATATGAAGAATATTTTACTAATTGCTGGCACAAGACCTAATTTTATAAAGCTAGCACCACTTTATCATACACTTAAAAAACAATCTGAGTTTAGTATAAAAGTTTGCCATACAGGTCAGCATTTCGATAAAAACATGTCCGATTCGTTTTGGGACTTATTAGAAATTCCATCGCCAGATTATATGCTTGGTTGCAAGGGTGCAAATTCAACAGAAATTATTGGTAGAACAATTATTGCGTTAAATGAAGTGATTTTAAGCCAAAAATTTGATGTAGTTGTTGTTTTTGGAGATGTTAATGCCACTGTTTCTGGTGCTATTGTAAGTAGCCACCACAGAGTAAAAGTAATACACGTTGAGGCTGGATTAAGAAGTTTTGATAGAGATATGCCTGAAGAAGTGAACAGAGTTATTACTGACCACATTTCAGATTACTTAATGGTTTCTGAAGAAAGTGGGCTAGTAAATCTTAAACGTGAAGGAATTGATGAAAACAAAACTGTTTTTGTAGGAAATATTATGATTGAAACACTTATTCAAACAAGAAATAAGTGGGAAAGAATTGAAACAGACATTGTAGATACCAATTCAAAATACATTGTTGCAACTTTTCATAGACCCGAAAACGTGGATACGCTAGAAAATTTGCAGATAGTAGTTTCTTTATTTGAGCAATTATCTGGCGATAATAAAATTGTTTTCCCAATTCATCCAAGAACAAAAAAACAGCTTGCTGAATTTAATCTTTGGGAAAAACTAAGTAGCAATAAACAAGTAATAATAACCGAACCTTTAGATTATTTTACATTTTTAAAGCTTGTTTCAAAAGCAAATTGTGTGGTAACAGATTCTGGTGGTATTCAAGAAGAAACTAGCTTTCTAAATGTTCCTTGTGTTACTTTAAGAAAAAATACAGAAAGACCCGTTACAATTACAAATGGAACGAATAAACTTTGCTCTATAAAAGATGAATCGTTAGTAATTGATATTGTAAATCATATCAAAACCATACAATCACAGCAACCAACAGCTATTAAGTTTTGGGATGATGGAGTGAGCAGTAGAATTTGCGAAGTGATAAAAAGTATTTAATTAAAGAAGAACATTTTGAATTTTTCAATAATTGGTTGTGGTAGAATAGCACAAAGACACGCTGAACAAATAAAAAAACTAGGCAATCTTGTAGCTGTTTGTGATATTGTAAAAGAAAAAGCAGATGCATTGGCAAATCAATATGGTGCAAATGCATATTACGATGTCAATGATTTACTAAGCAAAGAAAAAAATATTGATGTTGTTGCTGTTTGTTCTCCAAATGGTTTGCACGCACAACATTCAATTTTAAGTTTAAAAGCAGGAATCAATGTACTTTGCGAAAAGCCTTTGGCAATAAATGTAGCAGATTGTGTTGAGATGATTGAAACTGCAAAAATGTATAACAAAGGTCTTTATTCTATAAAGCAAAATAGATTTAACCCGCCCGTTGAAGCAGTAAAAAATGCAATTGAAGAGGGAAAACTTGGAAAAATTTACAGCATACAACTTAGTTGCTTTTGGAACAGAAATGCCAATTACTACAATAATTCTTGGAAAGGAACCAAAGATTTGGATGGGGGAACACTTTTTACACAATTTAGCCATTTTATAGATTTACTATACTGGATGTTTGGTGATATTGATGATATAAAGGGTTTTACAGCTAATTATGCCCATAAAAATATTATTGAATTTGAAGATACGGGTGTTGTAATTGTTAAATTTAAAACAGGAGCAATAGGAACAATAAATTACACTGTCAATAGTTTTGAAAAAAATATGGAAGGCTCATTAACTGTTTTTGGCGAAAAAGGAACTGTTAAAATTGGTGGGCAATATTTAAACGAACTTGAATATCAAAATATACAAGACTACAAAATAGAAAATCTTACCACAGGAAATACTGCAAATAATTATGGTACTTACCAAGGTTCAATGAGCAATCATGATAAAGTGTATGAAAACTTAGTAGATGTTTTAAAAAACAATGCAAAGATTTCTACAAGCTCATTCGAGGGATTAAAAACTGTTGAAATTATCAATAAAATTTATAGCGAAGCCATTAAAATATGAACGAACCTATAAAGTTTGCTAGTAAAATTATTGATGTAACATTTGGTAAAAACGTGAAAATTGTAGAGCCATTAAATATGTATGGATGTACAATTGGCGACAATAGTTTTATTGGGCCATTTGTAGAAATTCAAAAAGATGTAACTATAGGTTCAAATACTAAAATACAATCACATTCTTTTATTTGTGAGTTAGTTACAATAGGTAATAACTGCTTTATAGGTCATGGTGTAATGTTTATAAACGATTTGTTTAAAGAAGGAAAACCTGCAAGTGGCGATAAATCAAAATGGAAACAAACGAAAATAGGTAACAACGTGTCTATTGGCTCTAATGCAACTATTTTACCAGTAGAAATTTGCGATAATGTTGTAGTTGGTGCAGGTGCTGTGGTTACAAAAGCAATTGACAAATCAGGTTTTTACATTGGAAATCCTGCAAGATTTCTAAAGCCAATTTCATAAAATGCATATTCCTTTCGTAGATCTAAAAGCTCAATATTTATCTATAAAAAACGAAATAGATACTGCAATTGCCAATGTTATTGGTGAAACAGCATTTATTGGCGGTAAGTATGTAAAGGAATTTGAACAAAATTTTGCTAATTTATATGGTGTAAAGCATTGCATCAGTTGTGCAAATGGTACAGATTCACTTTATATCATAATGAAAATGTTGGGTATAAAGGAAGGAGATGAAGTAATTACTGCTGCAAATAGCTGGATATCTAGTTCAGAAACTATTAGTCAAACAGGAGCTACACCAGTTTTTATAGATGTTCATCCAGATTATTATAGTATGGATGAAACGCTTTTAGAATCACTTATTACTGAGAGAACAAAAGCTGTTGTTGTGGTGCATTTGCAAGGTCAAATGTGTAATATTGAAGTAATAAAATCAATATGTGATAAGTATAAAATTAGTTTAATTGAAGATTGTGCTCAATCGCATTTCTCTGAACTAAATGGTAAAAAAGCTGGAACTTTTGGTATTGCAGGTTCTTTTAGCTTCTATCCAAGCAAGAATCTAGGGGCTTATGGTGATGCGGGTTGCATCATAACAAATGACGATCATTTTGCACAAAAATGTAGAATGTATGCAAATCATGGTTCTCTAAAAAAAAATGAACATCAAATGGAGGGAATCAATAGCAGACTAGATGGCTTGCAAGCTGCTATTTTAAATGCAAAACTTCCATTTATATTAAATTGGACAGAAAAAAGGATTAAAAATGCACAATTGTACCATAATGCTTTGGCTGATGTAGCTGAAATTGTGTTGCCACAAATAAGGGATAATAGCAAGCATACGTTTCATTTATATATTATTCGGGCACAAAAAAGAGACGAGTTGTTACTTTTCCTTAAAGATAAAGGCATAGAATGTGCAATACACTATCCTGTTGCTTTACCTAATTTGGCTATTTATAATAAACTTAAAACTAGTAAAAATAATTATACTATTGCCACTCAATTACAAGCCAATATGCTAAGTTTACCACTATATCCTGAGTTAACCAATATTCAAATTGAATATATAGCAAATTGTATAAAAGCGTTTTATAGTATAGGATAAGTGAATTTAAAGAACAAAACAATTTTACTAATATCGCCACAATTTTGGGGTAATATGTTTTTATCAAAACATCATTATGCAATAGAATTGGCAAAATATGGAAATGAAGTTTATTACTTAAACCCAACAAATACGGCTCTAAAAAATGGATTTATAGAAATAACACAATCAAATGTGCATCCCAATCTTCGTATCATTAATCACTCATTACCTTTTACAAAAAAAATAAAGTTTAAGTGGCAATGGTTATATTATCAACTTGTAAAATATCATATTAAAAATATAAAAAAACATATTGGAAAAGAGATTGATATTGTTTGGAGTTTTGATTTAGGCAACTACTTTCCATTTACTAATTTTCCTTCGTCTTTTAAAATATTTTGTCCTGTAGATATGCCACGTAATGAAGTGGCTTTAAGGTCTGCACAAAACGCTAATGTTATTATTTCTATTGCAAAAGAAATTCTAGAAAAATATAAGTCGTTTGGCATTCCACAATTTTTTGTTCATCACGGTTTAGCAGAAGATTTTATTAATACAGATAAAATACAACAAAAAACAGATAATAAAATTAGAATTGGGTTATCGGGTAATTGGTTAAGAAAAGATATAGATAAACTAGTTTTATTGAAGATTATTGCCGAAAATCCTACAATAATCTTCGAGTTTTGGGGAATTTATTCTCGAAAAGAATCAAATATTGGTGGAGGCTCTGATGCAGATGCCAAAGAGTTTATTGAAGCTTTGTCTATTGCTAAAAATGTAATAATGCACGGAACAGCCAATACAAAACAATTGGCAACAGAATACCAGCGAATGGATGGGTTTTTAATTTGCTACAATATTTTAAAAGATCAATCCAGTGGTGTAAACTACCATAAAATAATGGAATATTTAAGCACTGGAAAAGTGGTAATTTCAAACAATATTAGAACATATCAAAGCTTGCAAAATTTGGTTGAAATGAGCCAAAATAGAGATAATAATGACGATTTGGTTGAAATTTTTACAAAAATCATCAATAATATTGAGTATTACAATCAGCCTGATCTTAGTAAAAAACGAATAGAGTTTGCTTTAGAAAACGCATATTCTAACAAGATAAAAGAAATAGAAGCCTTACTAGATTCTTTTTAATTTACGATGATAATTATTAAAAACAATGAAAAACACCATCGACAAGTCTACAAAAAAATTTAGACAGGATATATGAAATTGAGTACATACAAAAACTGAAAAATGTCAAACACCCAAAATAGTATTGTAATATCTAAATTGCCCGATGCAGGCTTAGGCAACAAACTTTTTACTTGGTCACACGGTTTAATTTTTGCAAAAAAAAATAACCTTAATCATTTTAGTGTTGGCTGGACTAAAGTAAAAATAGGACCTATTCTAAGAAGAGAAACTAGTTTGAGGCTTTACAGAGACTATTTTAAGAGAGTCACAACAATTTCTCAGCTTAAACTCTTGTTCCTAAAAAGAACAAAAATCATCATTCCAATTTTATACAAGGACTGCACAAGACACCAGCAAATACAAAAAAATGCTATGTACACTTTTAATCAGGTGCCACATTACAGCGACTATTTTTTAGGCATAAGAGAGAACAGAGAAATGGTTGTAAAATCTTTCTTTAATTCATTGCACAAAAAAATTTATCAAAAATATTTAGTCAAACCAGCCCCTACAATTGGCATACATATACGTATGGGTGACTTTAGAAAAGTTGCTGCTGAAATCGATTTTTCTAAAATAGGGCAAGCTCGAACTCCCTTGAATTACTTTATAGATACTATAAGAAAAATAAGAGAAGTTGCAGATACAAATTTACCTGTAACTATTTTTACAGATGGAAGAGAAGCAGAACTAAAAGAAGTATTAGAGTTGGAAAATGTTCAACTAGCCGAAGACGATTTAGATATTTTGCAAATGCTGCATTTAAGCAAAAGTCAAATCTTAATTTTATCTGCAGGTAGTACTTTTGGACAGTGGGCTGCATATCTATCAAATGGTGCAATTATTAATCATTTTCAGCACTTTCATAGTTACATAAGACCCAAAGAAGCAAACCTTCAATCCTATGAAGGGGTTATTAAAGATAATTCACAATTAGAATTACAATTCATAAACTATATTAAAAATCTAAAAAATGATTAAACAATTTGCAATTAATTATTTGCCCTTTTTAGGGAAATATAAACGTTTTATTAAAGCCTTGGCTCAAACAAAACAAAATAAAAAGTCTTACTCGCAACATCAAGAGGATGCTTTTTTAGTATCTTATATAAAAGAAAATAATATTGAGATTAATAAATATAAGTATGTTGATGTTGGTGCAAATCACCCAACCGACATTTCAAATACATATTTATTATATAAAATCGGTATGACAGGGTTCATAATTGAGCCTAATAAAGAACTAATAAACTTGTTTAAAATTTTTAGGAAAAAAGATATTTTATTCAATATTGGAGTTAGCAATAGCACATCAATGTTGAGGTTTTATGTATCAAAAACGCCTGTAATTAGTTCTTTTGTAAATAATTGGCGAGATTCGGACACAAGCAATAGCTATTTTGTGCCAGTAATGTCATTAGATGATGCATTGAAAGAAAGTTTGCGAGATCCCATTTTTTTTCTAAGTATTGATGTTGAGGGTCTAAATACACAAGTTTTACAAGGAGCATTATTGACTGCTGCAAAATCACTACTAGTATGTATCGAATGGGACGATGAGGCAGAAAAATTAAATTATCAAAAAATTCTAGGAAGCAACTTTATTGTTTTAAAAGATTTTGGTTGCAATACAATTTTTAAGAATAACAATTTTAATTTGTAAAGGGGGGGTATAATGAAAAATCGTATTGGAGTTATCGATGGTTTAAGAGCTTTTGCTGTTTTGGGTGTAATGTGGGCTCATACTTGGGCTTTCTTTGGAAATCTTAGTTTAAAAATATCAAAAGTCGACATTAATCAATTAATATCCTTTGGTGGAATAGGGGTTGATTTATTTTTTGTTATTAGTGGATTTTGTATGTACCTAATGTATGTAAAAAAAAGCGACCATTTTTCAGTAAAGTCTTTCTTGGATTTTATAAAAAAAAGAGCGTTAAGAATCATACCAGCATATTATTTACTGTTGTTTGTTGAAATGGTGATTTTATATTTATTATATAAGTCTTTTAATGTAGATGCTTTAATAAAACATATGCTTTTTTTAGGCTTTTTGGATCACAGTCAATCTATTTCCCCACATTATTGGTCTTTGGCAACAGAATGGCAATATTATTTGATATTACCATTTATTTTTGGATGTTTCAATAAAAAAGTATCGATAAAAAACAAAATTGTTATTTGTTGTTTTTTATCAATTTTGTGTAGGTTGTTCTTGTTTCACAGCAATATTCATTTGCTTGAAATTTCGGAAACAGTAACATCTGATTTTATTATATATAGATTTGTAGAATTTGGGATTGGGATGTTAACGGCTATGTATTTTATAAATAACGATAAAGCTCCTAGTTTTTTAACAGGCGAAAAAGGCTTCCTTATTTCATTAGCAATTGCTTTTGTGGGCAGAACAATGATGTCTGCAGTTTTATATCAAAAAATCCCACAAATAAACTATATAGTAAAAACATTTGCCGAACCAGTTTTGTGTGTTGGCTTTGCTTTTATGTGTATTAATTTACTCTACTCGACAAAATCAATTTTCACAAAATTAATAGAGAGTAAAATTGTTACTTTTTTGGGTAAAATTTCATATAGTATGTATTTGTGGCACTGGCTTATATGCACACACATTAGTGCTTGGTTTTTGAAAAGATCCTTTAATAATAATCTCTTTTTTGAAATTGCTTTTTTGGCAACTACTTTAATAACGATAGCATTATCAATTGTAACATATCAAAATATTGAGTTAAGATATTTCAAAAAGAACAATTATATAAAACCAGCATAAGAGCATTTTAAGATAGTGAAAAAATTGGCAATAATTACCTCTCACCCCATTCAATACAATGCTCCATTGTTTCAACTATTGGCAAAACGCGGCAGAGTAGAAATTAAGGTTTTTTACACGTGGGGAAAAAAATCAATTGAAGAAAAGTTTGATCCAGGATTTGGAAAAAACATTAAATGGGATATTCCATTGCTTGACGGTTACAATTATCAGTTTTTAGAAAACACATCAAAAAATCCAGGCTCTCACAATTTTAGTGGAATTAAAAACCCCAGTATTATTGAGGAAATAAAAAGCTTCTCACCCAATGCTATTTTACTTTTTGGATGGAGTTTTCATAGCCACTTGAAAGTACTGCGACATTTCAAGGGAAAAGTAAAAATTTTATTCAGAGGAGACTCTACATTGCTAGATCAGCCTGCTGCCGTTTCCATAAAAAAAATATTAAGAAAAACTTTTCTTACTTGGGTTTACAAGCATATTGATGTTGCTTTATATGTTGGAGAATGTAATCGAAACTACTTTTTAAATTACGGCTTAAAAGAAAACCAACTTGTTTTTGCACCTCATTTTGTAGATAATAATAGATTCAAAAACAGTATTGATTCAAATCTTGTATTAGCTTTTAAAAGTCAGTTTTCCATAAAACAAGATGATTTTGTTTATGTGTTTGTTGGCAAACTGGAACATAAAAAAAGGCCATTGCTACTTTTAAATGCTTTTGCAGATTTGAACTTGCAAAATGCACATTTAATTTTTGTAGGAAATGGAGAGCAAGAGTCTGAATTAAGGCAACATGCTAATCAATTTTCTAGTATTCATTTTTTGCCATTTCAAAATCAAACGATAATACCAAGCGTGTATGCTACAGCTAATTATTTAGTTTTGCCATCAGGTGGTCCAAATGAAACCTGGGGATTAGTAGTAAATGAAGCAATGGCTTGTGGCATTCCTGCAATTGTTAGTACAAAAGTGGGTTGTGCAGCAGATTTAATAGATAATGGAAAAAATGGTTTTGTTTTTAAAGCAGATGATGAATTTGAATTAAAAAATGCACTAAAAACTGCATACGATAGTAAACATTGCTATGCATCCTTTAGTAAAAATGCTAGCGATACTATTTCATTCTATACCATTGAAAACACAGCAAAAGTAATTGAGGAAAAAACCCTTTAAAAATGCAGCAATCGTTTAATATTTTATACATAGGTAGTTTAAATAAATCTTCAAATTCAAATCATAGGTTTTTAGCATTGCAGCAATTGGGGAATAATGTTGATGCTATTGATATGGATTATTACATTCATCAATCAATATTCGAAAA
>JBMLRA010000305.1:10279-11090 GCA_049241265.1 Chitinophagaceae bacterium | reverse complement strand
TTTCACAAACTGTAACAGTAGCTAGTAAGCCAGTTCCAAGTTTTGCAATAGTTGGAGGTTCTGCTTGTTCAAATACAACATCAATTTCATTAACAAATAATAGTACCAATGCAGTAAGTTATGTTTGGAGTTTTGGCGATGGAAGTACATCTACAGCAACAAATCCAACTTATACTTATGCTGCACAAGGAATTTATATAATTAAATTGGTTGCCACAGGAGCCAATGGTTGTAAAGACAGTATCAGTCAAACTATAACTTTAAGTTCAAAACCAATTCCAAGTTATACCGTAAGTAGCACTACTGTTTGTGTTGGAAGTACTGTTTTATTTAACAATACAAGCACAGTTGTAGGTACAGGTTATCATTATTGGGATTTTGGAAACGGAATTGTAAGTACAGATAGTAATACTAGCGTTGTATATACAGCACCAGGAACATATACAGTTAAATATTTTTTAACTAATGCAGCAAATTGTAAAGACAGCTTATTCACAACTATTAATGTGGTTGCAAAGCCTACTGCATTTTTTAGAATTTTAGGTGGTGGATTTGATTGTGTAACAAATTTAACATTGATATTTGATAATAGGAGCGGTGCTGCAAATAATTTATGGACCTTTAGTGATGGCACTTCTTCAACTTCTTTCTCACCAACTAAAACTTTCCCATCTTTTGGAACATACACTGTAAAATTAGTTTCTTGGAATAGTTTAGGATGTGCAGATAGTTTTTCAACAACATTTACCCTAACACCTAAGCCAATTGCAGCATTTAGCGTAAATAGCACCACACAATGTACAGATGGTAA
>JBMLRA010000305.1:0-10179 GCA_049241265.1 Chitinophagaceae bacterium | reverse complement strand
TATTGTAAAACTCATAGCAACAAATGCCAATGGTTGTGTAGATAGTATTACACAATCTGTTATAATTGGATCTAAGCCAATTGCAGCATTTAGCGTAAATAGCACCACACAATGTACAGATGGTAATCGTTTTGTGTTCACCAATAGTAGTACAGTTTCAAATGTTGGTTTGCCAGCTTATTATTGGACGTTTGGCGATGGTACAGTTTCACAAGATTTAAATCCAGTAAAAACATATTTACAAGCAGGCACATATACTGTAACTTTATTTGTAACAAATGCCAATGGTTGTAAAGACAGTACTGTTAGAACTTTAACAGTGCAGCCAAAACCTGTTGCTTCATTTACTTTCCCTAATAATGCTTGTAGTAGTAATAACACTGTGGCTTTCACAAATACAACTACTGGAGGAACAAGTTATGTATGGAGTTTTGGCGATGGTACAAATTCAACTGCTGTTAATGTTTCTAAAACTTATGCCACTGCAGGAACTTATATTGTAAAACTCATAGCAACAAATGCCAATGGTTGTGTAGATAGTATTACACAAACAGTAACTTTAAGTGCAAAGCCTATTGCTTCATTCAATGTTAATAGCATAAATGGAAGTTGTGCAGGTGTATCAACATTTAGCATGATAAATACCTCATCAAAATTAAATGTGCCAAGCTATTTTTGGGAGTTTGGAAATGGTGTAACTGATAACACTGTTTCACCACAAATTAGTTATTCAACCCCTGGCATTTATAAAG
This sequence comes from Chitinophagaceae bacterium, assembly GCA_049241265.1. Lineage (GTDB taxonomy): Bacteria > Bacteroidota > Bacteroidia > Chitinophagales > Chitinophagaceae > CAIVPM01. Next base: position 9,427 of record JBMLRA010000305.1, on the reverse strand, counting down.
TAAAATTAACTGTAACAAATGCAAATGGATGTGTTGATACTGCTATACAATTTATTACAGTACAACCTAAACCAGTTGCCTCATTCATTACTTTAAATTCATTATGTACTAACACAGGTATAGTTAATTTTACTAATACTTCTACAGGTGCAGTTTCTTATTTGTGGAAGTTTCACGATGGAACTCAAAGTAACATAGCAAATGCATCTAAATTTTATAATTCATTTGGAAGTTTTGCAGTAAAACTTTTGGCTACCAATGCATCTGGATGTGTAGATAGTATAGTTCAAAATATTGTTGTTGCAGAAAAACCAATTGCATCATTCAATGTGTCAAACAATGGTGGTTCTTGTGCAGGTACAACAGTATTTACAATGCTAAATACATCTACTAGATTAAACTCAGCGGCTTATTTATGGCAGTTTGGAAATGGAGCAACTGCAACTAGCCAAAACCCTACCATTACCTATTCAACACCTGGTTTATACACAATAAAGTTAACTGTTACTAATGCAAATGGATGTATTGATACTGCTATTCAGTTTGTGAATGTTACAGCTAAGCCAACAGTAGCGTTTGTTGTAAATAATAGCAACCAATGTTTAAACAACAATAATTTTGCCTTTACGCCAACGCCTAGTAACCCTGCTATTGTAAGTTATCTTTGGAGTTTTGGCGATGGTACTTTTTCAACAGCATCAAATCCAGTTAAAACATATAGTGCAATTAACGCTTATACAGTTAAGTTGGTGGCTACAACATCAAACGGTTGTATTGATAGTTCATTGCAAACTGTATCTGTAAACCCGGCTGTGCAAGCAAACTTTAATGCAAGTATAGATTTATGTACAAGTGCTGTTACTTTTAATAATACAAGCACAGGAACCTCAACAGGTTTTCCTTTTACTTGGTATTTTGGCGATGGTACATCTACTCAAGTTGCTAATCCTGTAAAACAATACTCAAGTTTTGGAAGTTATTCTGTAAAGCTAATTGCTACCAATAGATTTTGTAGTGACAGTATAGTTAAACAGATATTTGTGCCACAAAGAGTTTCGGCTCAGTTTAATGTAAATAGTGCAACCCAATGCTTAAAAAATAACGTATTTAATTTCAGTGTTGCAAATCCTATTTCAGGTAATACTTATATATGGGATTTTGGAGATACAACTTATTCTACATTGCCAATTGTAAGTAAAGCTTATACACGAATAGGTGCTTATACAGTGAAGTTACTAGTAAGAAATAGCAATGGATGTGTGGATAGTACAAGTTTATTGGTTAGAGTGAATGGAACCCCAACTCCTAGTTTTATTTATACATCTAATTACATATGTGCTGGTACTAATATTCAATTTGTTAATACCACAAATATTACCACTGGAGTTAGTTATTTATGGAGTTTTGGCGATGGAACATTTAGCACTGATTACAGTCCATTTAAATCTTTTGTTTTTGGCGGAAGTTACCCTGTAAAACTAGTAGCTACAAGTGCTTCTGGTTGCAAGGACAGTGCCTTTGTTAATGTTCTTGTTAATGAGCCACCAAAACCAGTTATAGCAACTTCTATTGTAAATAGATGTAGAAATGTATTCAATTTTAGTAACACAAATGCAGGGGTTGCTCCTTTAACTTATGCTTGGAATTTTGGTGATGGTACAACTTCAACTGTTGCAAATCCTCAAAAAACTTATGCATTGTCATCAAGTACAATTAATGTAAACTTAACTGTTACTGATACTTTTGGATGTACTGCAAGTGCAAGTACTCCTGTTAATTTAAATTTCATTGCAAACACTTCATTCTCAATAAATGCTTTACAGCAATGTTTTACAAATAATAATTTTCAATTTACCAATACAACAACAGGTGTACCACTTAATACCACACCTTTCATTTGGTATTTTGGCGATGGTACTAGCAGTACTAGTATAAATGCTACTAAAACTTATGCTGCACCTGGCAACTACGTGGTTAACTTAGTTTCTATTTCTTCAACAGGTTGTAGAGATAGTTTATCAACAACTGTAAAAGTGAATCCAATTCCTGGGGCACGCATAAGCGGTATCAGTAATATTTGCAATGGCTCAATCGCAAATGTTGGCATTAAATTTTTTGGAACACCACCATTTAATTTAACTTATACCGATGGTACAACAAATTATGCATTAAACAATATTTTAACAGATACCATTAATATTCCTGTAAGGCCTTCAACATCAACTGCATACAGAATTGTGCAAATGAGTGATGGTGGAAGTTGCCCTGTTTCACTAGCACAAACCACAGGAACTGCTTTAATAACAGTTATTCCAGCACCAATTATTACAAGGCAGCCAGTAGATACAGGTGCATGTTTAGGAGGAAGTACAAGGCTTTACGTAAATGTAAACAGCTCAACTCCTGTAACTTATCAATGGTTGAAAAATGGTATTGAAATTGTTGGAGCAAACACTAGCCAATTAGTATTCAATAGTTTGCAACCATCTGATGTGGCTAATTATAATGTAAAAGTTATTTCTAGTACTTGTGGTGAGATATTAAGTAATACGGTAAATGTTTCAATAGGTATAGTGCCTACAGCCCCTGTTGTAACTAATAGAACTGTTTGTTTTAATTCAGCAGTTTCTCAACTTACTGCTACAGGTAGTAATTTAATTTGGTATACAACAAGTATTGGAGGAAGTGGAACAAATATTGCACCAACACCAATTACAACTGTAAAAGGGTCACAATCTTACTTTGTAACTAGTTCAAATAACTATTGTGAAAGTATAAGAGTTCCATTAACTGTTACAGTTATAGATTCTCCTAAAGTTGTATTAACGGTATCTCCAAGCACTAGTTTGCTTCCTGGACAATCTGCCACTATTACAGCAGCAATTTCGCCAAGTACTTTTGTACCTACCAATTATTTTTGGTTTAAAAATGGCGTAAATGTTGCATTAGGAACTAATACATTCACTGTGCCATTTGCAGAAGTTGGAACTTACTATGTTAATGCAACTATACCTAATGCTTGTAATGTGAGGTCAGATTCTGTTAGAATTTCACCAAGTTTAGCTTTAGCACAAGCCGTTGCTCAAAAACGAATTTTTATAGTTCCAAATCCTGTAAGAGATGTTGCTGCTATTTATTTTGACGCTCCTTTAAACGAAACAATTTCGGTGAGATTAATTGACGAGTTGGGCAGAATACGAAGTACTCAGACTATTAATTATCTTTCTGCCTTCCAAAAAGTAGATCTTAATGTACGAAACTTAGTTCCCGGCTATTATGCTATTGAAGTTCTTAACAGTAAAGGTGTAAGTATTGCAAGAGATATATTGTTTAAATTCTCGAGATAATATAAGTTCCAAAGATTTGTAAAAAACAAAATCAAGGAGCACCAACAATATAAATTACAATTACTAATAACATAAATTTGGCAAAGGCTATCCTTAAAAAAATGGATAGCCTTTTTTGCATTAATTTTTTTTAAAGAATACTTTTTATCTACGCTTACATTTGCAATCATTTTTAACAGATTACTACTATTTATGGCAGATATTTCAAAAACTTTTGAACATAATACACAAGATAATTTTTGGTATGAGCATTGGTTAAGTAAAGGTTACTTTAATAGTGAACTTAATCAATCAAAACCATCTTACACAGTAGTAATCCCACCACCTAATGTAACAGGAGTATTGCACATGGGGCATTGCTTAAATAACACTATTCAAGATATATTAATTCGTCGTGCTCGCCAACAAGGGTTTAATGCATGTTGGGTTCCTGGCACAGATCATGCGAGTATAGCTACTGAGGCCAAGGTTGTAGCCATGTTGAGAGAAAGGGGGATTGCAAAATCATCATTATCTAGAGATGAGTTTTTGAAATATGCTTGGGAATGGAAAGAAAAATATGGTGGAATAATTTTGCAGCAACTAAAAAAATTAGGTTGCAGCTTAGATTGGAATAGAACATCATTTACAATGGATGATGACTACTACAATGCTGTTATTAAAATATTTGTGCAGTTGTATAAGGATGGCATTATTTATCGTGGGTTAAGAATGGTGAATTGGGACCCTGCTGGCAAAACTGCATTAAGTGATGAAGAAGTTATTTATAAAGAAGTTGACAGCAAATTGTATTATGTAAAATATCCATTTGCCGATGGTAGTAATCAATTTATGATGGTGGCTACAACTCGACCAGAAACTATTTTGGGCGACGTAGCTATTTGTGTAAATCCAAATGATGAAAGATACAAAAATTGGATAGGTAAAGAGGTTTTAGTGCCCATCATCAATAGAAAAATACCCATAATTTCCGATGAATATGTTGATGCAGAATTTGGTACAGGAGCTCTAAAAATTACGCCAGCTCACGATAAAAACGATAATGAAATTGGTCGTAAACATAACCTTAAAACCATTGATACATTGGATGCTGATGGTAAATTTACAATTGAGCAATTAGAAGAAATTTACATAAATGATGTAGTAAAATCTTATGTTGGTGTAGATAGATTTGATTTGAGAAATAAGATTGTTGAAGACATTGCAGCATTAAATCAAATCGAGAAAATTGAAGCTTATAAAGGGCAAATAGGCACAAGTGAACGAACAGGTGCAGTAATAGAAAATAGATTGAGTATGCAGTGGTTTATGAACATGAAAAAGTTCTTAGCCAAAAACCCAGAAACGCTTACTTCTGTTATGAACGATGAAATAAAATTTCATCCCGCTAAATTTAAAAATACTTATAGTTATTGGTTAGAAAATATCAAAGATTGGTGCATTAGCCGTCAGTTATGGTGGGGTCAAAGAATACCTGCTTGGTATGATGATAATGGAAATTACGTAGTGGCAGCAACAGAAGAAGAAGCCAAAGAAGAATTCAATTCAAAATTCAAAATTCAAAATTCAAAATTAATTCAGGATGAAGATTGTTTAGACACTTGGTTCTCTTCTTGGATTTGGCCAATTGAAGTTTTCAAAGGCATAAGTAATCCTAAAAATGATGATGTAAACTATTATTATCCAACAGCAACTTTAGTAACAGCTCCAGAAATTATTTTCTTTTGGGTTGCACGTATGATTATGGCAGGATTTGAATGGCAAGGTAAAAAACCATTTAGCGATGTTTATTTTACTGGAATTGTACGCGACAAGCAAGGAAGAAAAATGAGTAAAAGCCTTGGAAATAGCCCAGATTTATTAGGATTAATAGATAAATATGGAGCCGATGCTGTACGTTTTGGTATACTTATTTCTTCACCTGCAGGAAATGATTTATTGTTTGATGAAAGCAGTTTAGAACAAGGTAGAAACTTTAATAATAAGTTGTGGAATGCAATGAAGTTAGTGAAGATGTGGGAAGGAAGAAAGTCAGAAGAGTCAGTAAGTGATAGAGACGGTCTTGCGGACTTTATAGACTTTCCAACTTTATGGTTCTCTAACAGATTGAACGAAGCAAAACAAGATGTAGAAACATTAATGAAACAGTTTCAGTTAAGTGCTGCTTTAAAAGTTATCTATAGCTTAATTTGGGATGATTTTTGTAGTTGGTATTTAGAATGGATAAAGCCAGGTTTTGAGCAGCCTATTGAAAGCATTGTTTACAACAAAACAATAGAATTTTTCGACGAGTTATTGCAATTGCTACATCCTTTCATGCCTGTTATTACAGAAGAAATTTATCATCAATTGCAAGGTAGAAACGGAGATTTAACTACAAAACAAAATGGTGAAATTACTCAACCTAATAGCCAATTGCTTGAGCAAGGTAAACTGTTAAAACAAACCATAACTACTTTACGAGAAGCAAGAGCAAAAAATAATTTAAAGCCAAAAGAAGAAATTATATTGCATATTCAAACTCAACAACAGCAAAGCTTTACATCAATACAAAGTATACTTGCAAAGCAAATAAATGCTAGTGAAATTAAGTTTGTAACAGAGGCAATTGCAAATACTACAGTAGTTGCTATACAAACTGATAAATTTTATATACAAAGCAATAAAGAAATTGATACAGTTGCTTTAAAAGAAGAGCTATTAAAAGATTTAGAATATCAAAAAGGATTTTTAATTAGTGTAGAAAAGAAATTAAGTAACGAACGTTTTGTTGCTAATGCAAAACCAGAAGTTGTGGCTGCCGAACAAAAGAAAAAAGCCGATGCAGAAGCTAGAATAAAAACAATTGAAGAAACCTTAAGTGGATTGTAAATTATTGCTTAAAATATTTTCTGTAATATGGTATGCCTAAAATGAATTCTTGAATCTGAATTCTAAAAGTTAAATATTTGTTGAATTAGTTTGATAAAATAAATGATATAATTAATCTTAATAAAATTTAAATTAAAATCAACTAAATTTACTTTTTGCAAATATGAAATACAAACTAGTAATCATTTTACTCATTAGTAATGTTTTTTTGAATGCTCAAAATCCACGATTTTTAATTCCTTATAGAGATGGTGCAAAATGGGGTTTTTGTGATACTTTGGGTAAAGTTATTATTCAACCAAAATTTAATGGTGTTAGCTTTTTTGAGTTTAATCAACAAACAAAGAATCCAGTTGCAAAAGTTATTATCAACGATTCAAGTTTTATGTATATTGATAGCAATGGAAAGAAGGTTCTACCAATGCAAGTAAATAAACATGTAGATGTTGAATTAGTTGGAGATAAAGTTTTTTTTAAAGTAAGAGATAATAAAACTGTTAAGTTTGGTTTGCAGATAGACAATAAGTTAATAACTGACCAAATATTTGATGATATTGCTTGCTATAAAGAATTTGATAATTCTATTATTGTTAGCAAAAAAAGTAAGTATGGTTTAATTGATGCAAAAGGCAACATGATAATTCCAATTGAGTTTGATAAAATTACGTTTAGTGTACTACACACTAGCGAATCAAAATTGGTTTGGTATGGAATCAAAGGAAATGCAAAAGCAAAATTTGAGCAGGCAATGTCAGCAATTTTTGATTATAAGAGTCTAAAAGATTATTCGTACAATTTTACGCTTTTAAATGATGAAGACGATTTAGCAGAAATAAATAAAGAAAAAGAACAAGCGATAAAAAGAAACCCAATAAAAAATATTTCGCATTCAACATCACCGAGTCTAATTGAAATTGATACAATAAAGCACTTAACTTTTTATGATAGTTTGTTATTATTAAGAGATAGTTTAAAAATATCTTTAGGTTTAGATTCTATAAGAATTATACAAAGTAACAAAAAGTTTTTTTATATAGAAAAAGCAGGCAAGCAAGGAATAATAGATGATTCTCTTGGAGTGTATTTTATGACAAAAAAATACAATATTCAGGTGATAAATTTCAATTCAAGAAATAGCTGGTTGTTTAATCAATTTCAATCTTTAGTTTTATTTGTGTATAAAGAAAATGATAAGTTAGGCATTACTAATGAATTTGATGATACTATTTTAAACCCAATTTATGATAAAATTTCTTGGGATTTTGAATTTAATGGCTTTAAGTATTACACAGAAAAAGGATCAAAGCAAGGAATCTTTATTCCTAATACTTATTATAAGCCCATACCACCAAATTACAATATTTTGCTAAATCGAAATCAATATAACTTAAGTAATTTAAAGTTTAAAGTAAACAGTAAATGGTCATTTCTTATTTTTAGTGCATATAAAAATAGAACTGGTAATCAAAAGTCAAATACTAAAAGTTCAAAGTATTACAATAATTTTTTGGGTTATATAGGTGAAAACGGAGTAGAATATTTCAAAAATTAAATAAAACAATATGAAAAAGTTTAGCCTTTTGCTTACACTTATCTTGGCAATCACAAGCTATGCACAAAACAGTTTAAACAAAGTTCAAAAAAAAGATTCTATTGCAAAGTATATTGGCAATGGGGTTTATCTTACAATTACTGGATGCATTGGTGATGCTGCTTCTCAAAAAATAACTTTATATTTCACGCTCACAAATCCATCAAAAGCTCATCAAAAAATAAAAATAGATCCGTGGAATGAAGTGCCAGTCGGTGCGTTTGATGCAAATGGCAATCAGTTTCCTTTTGGCACAGTTAATCTTGCCAATCAAAATGGTTTTGGTCAAGTTGAGAGTGAATTGCCAACAGGACTAATGGTTAAAGGTTATATCAACTTTATAAATGTGCACAATAAACCAAAAGCTCTAGCTCATATTACTATTCCAGTAAGCAGTGGAAACTGGCCAAGTTCTAGCGATTTATTGCAAGAATTGGTAGAAATAAACAATGTGAAAGTAAATTGGGATTCAAACACTTTTCCTTATGAAGATCAAGAATTGCAAATTAGCAAAATGGATTTTTTAAAGCAAGGTTACAATAAAAATATTTGTAATGGATTGGATGTTTATTATACTGGATGTGTTGGTGATGCAGGCTCACAAACAGTTACAGTTTATTATATTATTGCTAATTATAACAAAGTAAATCAAAAAATTACAATCGATCCTTTTGCAACTAAGCAAGCATTTGCCTTTGATTATTTAGGTAACAAATTTTCTTTTAATAATGTACAACTTGTACAAGAAGTAAGTGATGGAAGCATTGAGTGTATTATACCCACAAATTTATATGTAAAAGGAAGTATTACTTTTAGTAATGTGTTACCTATAACTAATACTTTAGGCATTGTAAATTTTAACATAAAATCAGAAAATTGGAATGGTAGTGGAAATGAAGTTGAAGATGCCGTTCAGTTTAGTAATGTAAAGATTGATTGGAAAGCAAGTGATAATCCGAATGAAATATTTGAGCCTTCAAAAAGTTCTAAAACAGTTAATAATATTATAAAGAACGAAGTATCGGTAGTGCCAAATAAAACCATTAAACTAAATAACGATTTAGATTTTGTTATGGTTAAGTGCGAGGGAGATTCTGTAAATCAATCGGTTACTTTGCATTATACATTTTTTAATAAACGTAAACCACATCAAAGAGTTGGTTTGTCGAGTAGTATAAGCGATGTATTGGCGTTTGATTCAAAAGGTAGTAATTACAAAGCAAATAGTATGAGTATTGGGGAGGGTTCAAACGATAATGTAACTACAATTATACCTACAGGATTTTCTGCTAATGGTAGTATTACTTTTATTAATGTGTTTCCCTTTGTAGATAAATTTTCTTTAGTTTCTATACCAATTAATTCTAGCAACAAACAAGATGAAGGTAATGAAAAAAGTGAAACGCTTTTTCTAAAAAATGTAGCTATTAAATGGATTAAAATAAATCCTAAAACTTCCTACGAAAAAACAGAAGAAGTACAAAAACCTACACAACCTGTAAGAAGAAGAAGGAATTAGTATTTTTTATCAACAACAATTAATCACCTTCTTAAAATTACTCAAATGAAAAAATTAGTTTTTATATTACTTGTTTTTATTTCAAATAATAGAGTATCG
>JBMLRA010000304.1:0-1030 GCA_049241265.1 Chitinophagaceae bacterium | reverse complement strand
TCATACACCCGACCAATTAAATCTTTCTCCTCACCAAAGGTTTTGTGAGAGATTTTATTTACTTCATCAACCACCTTTTTAATTACATTGGCTTCAAGATTAATGGAAGTGAACAATCCTAAACGAACACAGCCCTTTAGTGCTTCGCTGCTATTTTCAAGCTCTTGAATAGCATCATCCAACGTGGCATTTAGCTTTGAGGCTGGTTGTTCTATGATGGTTGACCAACGTGCTTTTTCTGGCACAAAGGCAATTCCTTTATAACGATTTGGGCTATTTAAAAAGTAGCTAACAGCTTCCTCCTCTACAATATTATTATTGTAACATTCTTGCCTCATTTCATTTTGTGTATTCTCAAACTTTTCGCCAATGAATCTTAAGAAAACGAGTGTTAAAAGCAAATCCCTTTTGTCGTTTAGTGATGCATTACTTCTTAAATATTCCCTGCAATTAAACAGGATGGATTCTAAGTTTAGTGTATCTGTTGTTTTTTGTTTTTTTGCCATAGTTCGTAAAATTGTACTTTTTTTACGATTTAATATTAAATTGTTTTAATTCTTTATTCACCTCAGCCAGTAACTGTTTTTCTGTTGGTAAATATAATTTGTATTGTGTCCAACTCAATTGCGAACGCAGTGCGTTCGCAATTGGAAAAGTGCGATAAAATTGACGAAAAAGCTCAATTTGGCGTTTAGAATAACCACTACCATATTCGGCTCTAACTGCTCGGCAATATATCTTGTTAGATATTCGCCATATTCAGCTCTATCTTTTCCTTGCTGTTCTTCTTCAAAAATACGCTTGCCAATATGCCAATACATCAAAGTACGTTCAGTATCAACAGCCCTAATTGCTTTGTCTTTTGCTGTGGCAATTATTGCTTTTATATCTGGTATGATTGACTGATTTATAAGCATTGATTACAGTGTAAAAAATGGTTGCTAAAGTAGTTGGTAAATATACGATTCTAATAGGTTATCAATGAAATTTATATGGGAAAATAGACAAACCATTAAATTAACTATGACTG
>JBMLRA010000303.1:0-22669 GCA_049241265.1 Chitinophagaceae bacterium | reverse complement strand
CAACTGCAAATTATTGCTGCAACAGAGGTTTATACCACTTACGATATTTTTAATATAAATGAGCAAGAACTTGAAAGTGCTATAAACAGTGTATTTTGTGATGTAATAACAGAAAATTACTTTCAAAATTTGCCACAGCACCAGCACATATTTGCCATTGAATATTTGCCTGGACAATATGATATGAGAGCAGATGCTGCTATGCAATGTTGCCAACTCTTGTTTCATCATAATAACATTTATATCCAAACATCTCAAGTGATTGGTGTTGATAATATAGATGAAAATGATTTGCAAAAACTCAAGCAATATTTAATTAATCCTGTTGATAGTAGAGAAAAAAATCTTAGTCAATTAGAAAAGCCTAATTTATCAAAAGCCGAAAACTTAAAAAGATTTGAAAACTTTACAGGTCTTACCAATACTGAGTTACAACAGTTTTTAAAAGAGCAGAATTTGTCAATTGATATTGAAGATATAAAATGTATTCAGCAATATTTTATTGAAGAAAACAAAAACCCTACTGAAACTGAAATTAAAGCCTTAGATACTTATTGGAGTGACCATTGCAGACACACTACTTTCTTAACAGAAATTGAAGAAATAAAAATAGATGGTAATTATAAGGAAGAAATTGAAGCATCGTTTCAAAAATATTTAGCCTGCAAAAAAGAATTGGGGAGAGAACACAAGCCAACAACATTAATGGATTTGGGAACTTTACCTGCAAAATATTTACACAAAAAAGGTTTTTTAAAAGATTGGCATTTATCTAAAGAAAATAATGCAGCAACTATTGAAGTTGATTTAGACATTAAAGGCAAAACTGAAAAGTGGTTATTGCTTTTCAAAAACGAAACACATAATCATCCCACAGAAATAGAACCTTTTGGTGGAGCTGCCACTTGTATTGGTGGTGCAATCCGCGACCCATTGAGTGGTCGTTCTTATGTATACCAAGCAATGCGTTTAAGTGGTGCAGCAAATCCGTTAGAGTCAATATCAGAAACACTTTCAGGCAAATTGCCACAGCATAAAATAAGCAAAGAAGCAGCTTTAGGCTATAGTAGCTATGGCAATCAAATTGGTTTAGCAACAAGTTTGGTTAGTGAAATTTTTGATGAAGGTTATAAAGCAAAAAGATTTGAATGTGGTTTTGTTGTTGCTGCTGTGAATAAGGAAAATGTGATAGAGCAAGACCCACAAGAAGGCGATATTGTTTTATTATTAGGTGGCAATACTGGTCGTGATGGAATTGGTGGTGCAAGTGGTTCTTCAAAACAACACAATGAAATTTCTTTAACTACTATGCAAGCAGAAGTGCAAAAAGGAAATGCACTGACTGAGAGAAAAATTCAAACTTTGTTTAGAAAACCAGATGTGACAAAGTTGATTAAGAAATGTAATGACTTTGGGGCTGGTGGTGTGTGTGTGGCCATTGGAGAAATTGCAGATAGCATCAGCATCGATTTGAATAAAGTGCCTTTAAAATATGAAGGGTTGAATGGAACTGAAATTGCATTGAGTGAATCACAAGAAAGAATGGCTGTAGTGATTGCGAAAGAAAATGTAGAACGATTTATAGATGCGGCTTTGCAAGAAAATGTTCAAGCTACACAAATTGCAGTGGTAACTAATGATGGTTATTTAAGAATGAAATGGAATGATCAAGAAATTGTGAGTTTGAAAAGAAGTTTTTTAGATACCAATGGAGCTTCAAGAAAAACAAAAGCCAAAATTTATTTAGATAAATCAACAAGCAATTCAACTACCGAATTTAATAAAGCGAGTTTTTTAAATACACTTTCCTCAAAACAAGTGGCTTCACAAAAAGGAATGGTGGAACACTTTGATAGCACTGTTTTAGGTACAACTTGTTTAATGCCTTTTGGTGGTAAATATCAACTTACACCAACAGATGTTTCAGCACATTTTATTTGTGATAATAGTTATACAACAAATCTTGTAAGTCTTGCTGCTTGGGGCTATCACCCACAATTTACTACTACAAATACTTATGTTGGTGCAATGTATTCTATTATAGAGAGTGTTAGTAAATTAGTAGCTGCTGGTGCAGATTATAAAAAATGTTATTTAAGTTTTCAGGAATATTTTGAACGGTTGAAAGATGATGCAACAAAATGGGGCAAGCCTTTGTCTTGTTTGTTAGGTGCTTTTGAAACGCAATGTCAGCTTGGCATTGCAGCTATTGGTGGAAAAGATAGTATGAGTGGAAGTTTTAATGAAATTAATGTTCCGCCAACATTTGTAAGCTTTGCTATAGCAACAGAACTAAGTGAAAATGTTGTTTCAACAGAGTTAAAAAAAGCTGGTAATAATATTTATTTATATAAGGTTGATGCAGATGATAAGCAAATTCCAAATTGGGATTTATTAAAACAAAAATGGAATAGAATTCATCAACTCATTACTGAAAAGAAAATTGTAGCAGCCAAGCATATTAAAGATGGTGGCATAGCAGCAACAGTTGCACAAATGAGTTTTGGAAATAAAATGGGTGTTGAAATTTTCACCAAAGAAAACCTGTTTGAATTAATGCTTGGTAGCATTGTGTTTGAAAGCAATGAAGATTTAGGGAATGAATTTATTTTGCTTGGCACAACAAACACAACAAATCAATTGAGGTTAAATAATGTTGTTACAGAAATAGATGAAGCTATTGAAAATTGGACAAACACTTTCGAAAATTTATTTCAAACAAAAACAATAAATATTGAAGATAATATTTTAATTCCTTCAATAAATGTTTCCTCTAAAACTATTGCCAATATTGGCTTTGGTAAGCCTAAAGTATTAATGCCTGTATTCAATGGGACAAATTGTGAATTTGAAACTAAACATTCTTTTGAAACTGAAGGTGCTATTGTTGAAACAATTAACTTTAATACTTTAAATGAAAAATTAATTGAACAGTCAATTGAAAAAATTGTTGCTGCAATGCAGCAATCTCAAATATTGATTTTTAGTGGTGGCTTTAGTGCAGGTGATGAACCTGATGGCAGTGCAAAATATATTGTAAATGTTTTGAAGAATAAATACGTTACAGAATCTGTTCACAATTTTTTGGAAAAAGGTGGTTTGGTTTTAGGAATTTGCAATGGGTTTCAAGGATTAATTAAAAGTGGATTACTGCCTTATGGTAAAATTAAAAATCTAGCAGAACATTCGCCAACACTAACTTTCAACAATATTGGAAGACACGTTTCTCAAATGGTAGATGTAAAAGTAGTGAATGATAATAGCCCTTGGTTGCAAGGAATGAAAGATGAAATTTTTGCTGTTCCAGTTTCTCACGGCGAAGGAAGATTTTATGCGAATCAATCAACTCTAGAACAACTTGTTCAACAAAATCAAATTGCGACACAATATGTAGATTTGAATGGGAATAAAACAAATGTTTTTCCTTACAATCCAAATGGAAGTATTGCTGCTGTTGAAGGTTTGCTTAGTGAAGATGGAAAAATATTTGGAAGAATGGCACATCCTGAAAGATATAAGACTGGAAGATTTAAGAATATTCCAAACATAAGATATCATAATATTTTTAAAAATGGTGTTGATTATTTTTTATAGATAAAAGCTTAAACTATTTTTTGGGTTTTAACTTTTGACTTTTGACTTTATTAATAATATGCTTAAAGAATTAGAATCGGATAGTTTGAGAGAGGAGTGTGGTGTATTTGGAATTTACAATAATCCTAATGCAGCTACACACACTTATTTTGGCTTAAATGCTTTGCAGCATCGTGGACAAGAGGGTGCTGGAATTATTGTGTCAGATGGAAAAAAAATGTGGGGGCATAGGGCTTTAGGATTAGTTGCAGATGCTTTTCCTGAAAGTATTATGGAACAATTACGTGTTAAATCCACTAACGCTATTGGTCACGTTAGATACTCAACTGCTGGTGGAAATTTATTTGTAAATGTGCAGCCATTTTTGATTCATTCTAACGAAGGTTATTTTGCAATTGCTCATAATGGAAACTTAGTAAATGCAAAGCAGTTAAGGGTTTCATTAGAAAATAAAGGTTCCATTTTTCAATCTACATCTGATACTGAAGTGGTTGCTCACTTAATAAGACATAGCAAAGCCAAAACAGATTTAGAACAAATAACTGAAGCTGTTTCGCTTACAGTAGGAGCATTTGCATTTGTAATTTTAACTGATAAAGCTTTGTATGCAGCAGTAGATGCTTATGGATTTCGCCCACTTTCTTTAGGACAAATTGATGACGGTAGTTATGTTATTGCCTCTGAAACTTGTGCATTCGATGTAGTGGGTGCAACATTTATACGTGATATTAAAGCTGGTGAAATTATTGAGATTTCTGAAACAGGAATTGTATCACATCAATTCGCAGAACCTAAGCCAGCAAAGTGTTCTATGGAGTACTTATACTTTGCACAACCTAATAGTATTATAGATAATGTTAGCGTTTATAATGCAAGAAGAAAAATGGGAGAAAGACTTTGGGATGACGCTCCTGTTGAAGCTGATGTAATTATTGGTGTGCCAGAAAGTGGCAGCTTGGTTGCAATGGGAATGGGAAGAAGAAGTGGTATTCCTGTTGAGAGAGGTTTGATTAAAAACAGATATATTGGTCGTTCATTTATTCAGCCCACACAAGAATTGCGTGATAATGCTGTACGGCTTAAGCTTTCTGTTGTTAAACACGTTATTGAAGGCAAAAGAGTTGTGGTTGTTGACGATTCTATTGTAAGAGGCACTACTAGTAAAAAAATTGTAAAACTATTGAGAGATGCAGGTGCAAAAGAAGTGCATTTCAGAAGTGCTGCACCACCTATTATTTCTCCTTGTTTTTATGGCATTAATACTTCAACTAAAGAAGAGTTATTAGCAGCTGGAAAAACACTTGATGAAATGAAGGAGTATATGAACGTTGACAGCCTTGCATTTTTAAGTATCGAGTCAATGATAAAAGCCATTGACAGACCTTTTAATGGAGAACTTAAAGGACAATGTGTGGCATGTTTTACAGGAAATTATCCAACAGAATTATTTGATGATATGTTGGCTTTTCAAGAAAAATGTTAATTTAAAAAAATGTCAGAATTATATAAACAATCAGGGGTTAATTTAGAAGCAGGTTATGAATCTGTTGAATTGATTAAAAAACATACACAGCGTACATTTCGTACAGGTGTAATGGGTAATATTGGTGCTTTTGGTGGCAACTTTGATTTGAGTGCATTGAATTTAAAAGAGCCAGTTTTAGTAAGTGGAACAGATGGTGTTGGCACAAAATTAAAGTTGGCTTTTGAAATGGATAAACACGATACCATTGGTATTGATTGTGTGGCAATGTGTGTGAATGATGTAGTGGTACAAGGTGCAGCACCATTGTATTTTTTAGACTATCTGGCTGTTGGAAAAAATCACCCTAAACAAATTGAACAAATTGTAAAAGGTGTTGCTGATGGTTGTGTGCAAAGCAACTGTGCCTTGATTGGTGGAGAAACTGCTGAAATGCCAAGTATGTATCACGATGGAGAATATGATATTGCTGGGTTTTGTGTTGGTGCTGTTGAAAAATCAAAGTTAATTAGTGGACAAAATATTAGTGAGGGAGATGTGATTATTGGATTGAATTCAAGTGGTGTTCATAGCAATGGATTTTCTTTAGTGAGAAAAATTATTACTGACAACAATCTTGATTTGAATAAAATTTATGATACACATTTTACAGAATCATTAGGTAATATTTTGTTAACACCAACAGCTATTTATGTAAAAGCAATTTTAGAATTACTTGAAAGCATTGCCGTAAAAGGAATGTGCCATATCACAGGTGGTGGTTTTTATGAAAATGTTCCAAGAATGTTCACTTATAATAAAGAGTTGGGAGCATCGTTTAACGCATCAAGTTGGCAAAAACCAGCTATCTATAATTTCTTGCAAGAGAAAGGCAATATCACAGAAAAAGAAATTTTTAATGTCTTTAATATGGGTATTGGGTTTATGGTTGTTCTTACAAAAGATAATGTAGATAAGGCTTTGGAGATACTTAGTAAATTCCATACAGCACAAGTGATTGGAAATATTACAAAAACTGGTATTATAGAAATTAAATAGCCACGAATGCACGAATAAATATATTATAAACATTCGTGCATTCGTGGCATTAAATAAAAAATGAAAACTCAATTAGCAATATTTGCCTCTGGAAATGGTAGCAATGCACAAGCAATTATGGATGCCTGCAAGCAAGGTATCATTAATGCCAATGTTGCTGTTATTATTACAGATAAATCAACAGCATTTGTTATTGAAAGGGCAAAAAAAGAAAACATTGGGTATAGAGTATTCAAGCCCAAAATATTTGTAGATAAAGCTCAATATGAAACTGCAATACTGCAAACACTCAATGAGTTTAAAATTGATTTTATTGTATTGGCTGGTTATATGAGATTAATTGGAACTGTTCTTTTACAGGCATTTCCAAAGAAAATAGTTAATATCCATCCCTCATTATTACCAAAGTATAAAGGGCTAAATGCTGTGCAACAAGCATTAGATAATAATGATAAAGAATTAGGTGTTACTATACATTATGTTGATGAAGGAATGGACACAGGAGAAATTATTGCACAAGAAAAAATTACTATAGAAGACTTAAATGAATCTTTAGATGAGATTATGCAAAAGGTTCATAACATAGAACACAAGTTATATGTTGAAACCTTAAAAAGAATTTTGAATTATAAATTATGAGTTATGAATTGTAAGGAATCAACAATTCATCAATCAACAATTAAACGATACAATGAGAGCATTAATAAGTGTTTCAGACAAAACCAACTTAATTGAATTAGCAACACAACTTCATCAAAGTGGAGTTGAATTAATATCTACTGGTGGCACGCAAAAAGCTATTGCTGATGCAGGTTTGCCAGTAAAAAACATTTCTGAAATAACTGGTTTTCCTGAAATTCTAGATGGCAGAGTGAAAACACTTCATCCAAAAGTTCATGGTGGTTTATTGGGTAAATCAAATGAAGAAAGTCATTTACAACAAATGAAAGAAAATGACATTGAAAGAATAGATTTTGTTGTGGTGAATTTATATCCTTTCAAACAAACTATCAGTAAACCAAATGTTGGATTTGAAGAATGTATTGAAAACATAGATATTGGTGGGCCATCAATGTTACGTAGTGCTGCAAAGAATTTTGAAGATGTTGTTGTGCTTTGTGATGCTAATGATTATTTGCCAACAATAGAACTTTGGAAGAAAAATGAGTTGATACACGAACATCGTAAAAACCTAGCTGCTAAAGTATTTCGTCATACAGCTAGTTATGATGCATTGATTGCAGGTTATTTAACTAATGAATTGTTTCCAGAAAAATTGACTTTAACTTTTGAGAAACAACAAGATTTAAGATATGGCGAAAACCCACATCAACAAGCTGCATTTTACAATAATCCAATTGTAAATGATTATTCAGTTGCCAATGCAAAACAGCTGCACGGCAAAGAATTATCTTATAATAATATTCAAGATGCTAATGCTGCTATCCAAATTGTAAATGAATTTAATAATCAAGTTTGTGCAGTAGCTATAAAGCACTCAAACCCATGTGGCGTTGGCATTGGAGCTAATGTTTTAGAAGCTTTTACGAATTGTTACAATGCTGATAGTACCTCTATTTTTGGGGGCATTGTTGCTGTGAATGCTGAAGTTGATTTGCCAACAGCAGAACTATTAAGTAATATATTTTTAGAAATAATTATTGCACCAAGTTACAGTAATGAAGCCTTAGAATTATTAAGTAAGAAAAAAAATATTCGTTTACTTGAATTAGAAAATAACTCAACAAAAAGTAAGTTGATGGTTTCAAATGTTGCTGGTGGTTTATTGGTTCAGGAAGTAGATAATCATGATGTAAATATAGCAGACTGCAAAGTTGTAACTCACACAAAGCCTACATCACAAGCCATTGAAGCTGCTAATTTTTTATGGAAAGTTGTTAAGCACGTTAAGTCAAATGCTATTGTTGTTGGTAACAATAAAATGACTTTGGGTGTTGGTGCTGGACAAATGAATCGAGTTGGTTCCGCTAAGATTGCTTTAGAGCAAGCTGGTGAATTAGCAAAAGATGCTGTGCTAGTTAGTGATGCATTTTTCCCAATGAGAGATACTGTTGATTTAGCTGTGAAATATGGCATTTCAACCATTGTTCAAACAGGTGGAAGTATTAAAGACGAAGAAGTAATTGCTGCAGCTAATGAACATAAAATAGCAATGATATTTACTGGAGTTAGACATTTTAAACATTAGAATTCACTCTTCACACAATTAATTTAAAATTAATATTTCACTCATTAAGTTTACAAAATGGAATTACAAAAATTAATACTAGAAGCCTGGGCTAACAGAGAATTATTAAAACAACCGTTGTATAGTGATGCTGTGAAAGCAGTTATAGAAGAAGTTGATAAAGGACGATTAAGAACAGCTTATCCAACAGAAACAACTTGGAAAGTGAATGAATGGGTAAAACAAGCTATATTAATGTATTTTGCCATACAACCAATGCAAACCTGGACGGTTGAACCATTTGAGTTTTACGACAAAATGTTATTAAAAAAAGATTATGCTTCATTGGGTGTAAGGGCTGTACCTCACGCTGTTGCTCGTTATGGTGCATATATCGCTAGAAGTGTGGTATTAATGCCTAGTTATGTGAACATTGGTGCATATGTTGATGAAGGAACAATGGTTGATACCTGGGCTACTGTTGGTAGTTGTGCTCAAATTGGCAAACACGTTCACCTGAGTGGTGGTGTAGGAATTGGTGGTGTGCTTGAACCATTACAAGCAACTCCTGTAATTATAGAAGATGGTTGTTTTGTCGGTAGTCGTTGTATTGTTGTGGAGGGTGTGGTAGTTGAAAAAGAAGCAGTATTAGGTGCGAATGTTGTATTAACTCAAAGCACCAGAATTATTGATGTTAGTGGCGATACACCTATTGAATATCGTGGAAGAGTCCCTGCAAGAAGCGTTGTAATTCCTGGCAGTTTTGCAAAAAAATTCCCTGCTGGTGAATACCAAGTTGGTTGTGCTTTAATTATTGGACAAAGAAAACCAAGTACTGATTTGAAAACAAGTTTAAACGATGCATTAAGAGACTTTAATGTAAGTGTGTAGCATAAAAAATGATTCATTAAATAAAAAAAGGCTTCTCAGATAAATTTGAGAAGCCTTTTAATTTTTCATAGAGAAATATGTTTAGTAGATAATTTAACTTAAAATTTCTCTGGCTATAACTAGTTTTTGTATTTCACTTGTTCCTTCTCCAATAGTACATAGTTTAGAATCTCTGTAATATTTTTCAACTGGAAAATCTTTTGTATAACCATATCCGCCAAAAATTTGAACTGCATCCGTACTAACACGAACGGAAACCTCACTTCCATAATATTTTGCCATTGCACCACTCAAAGTTACTTTCTCACCTCTTTCTTTCATTCCACAAGCACTTAATAAAAGCAAATCTGCTGCTTCAATTTCAGTAGCCATATCTGCCAACTTAAAACTAATTCCCTGAAAATTCGAAATAGGTTGATCAAATTGGTGTCGTTCTTTTGAATATTGAAGTGCTGCTTTGTATGCACCTTTTGCTATGCCAACAGATAATGCTGCTATTGATAAACGACCACCATCTAATATTTTCATAGCTTGTTTAAATCCATCACCAACTTCACCTAAACGTTGAGCATCACTAATTCTGCAATTATCAAAAATCATTTCACAGGTTTCGCTGGCACGCATTCCAAGTTTGTTTTCTTTTTTGCCAGCCATAAATCCTTGTGTTCCTCTTTCAACAATAAAGGCAGTAGAATTGTTTTTAGCTCTTGGTTCACCAGTTCTTGTAATAACTACAGCAATATCTCCACTTTTGCCATGTGTTATCCAACTTTTAGTTCCATTTAATATCCAATCATTACCATCTTTTACAGCAGTTGTTTTCATATTACCAGCATCACTGCCTGTATTAGGTTCTGTTAAACCCCAAGCACCAATATGTTCAGCTGTTGCTAATTTAGGTAAATATTTTTGCTTTTGTTCTTCGTTGCCAAATGTTAAAATGTGATTTGTACAAAGGCTGTTATGAGCAGCTACACTTAAACCAACAGAGCCACAAACCTGAGCTATTTCCTGAATAACTGCATTGTATTCAAAATAACTTAACCCAGCACCACCATATTGTTCAGGAACAATTACACCCATCATTCCAAGTTTACCTAACTCTTTAAAAATATGCACTGGAAATTCCTGACTTTCATCCCATTCCATCAAATGTGGACGAATGTATTGATTTGCAAAATCTCTAGCAGTTGCTGCTACTTGTTGTGTAATTTCTGATTGCTGAAAGTTCATAATTAATATATACTAACAAATGTTAGTTTGCAAAACTATATGTTTATTTCACCCAACCAAATAAAGTAAAAGGTTTAATTTATTAGATTATTATTTTTTGATTTTATTTCAGAAAATATAATTATTAAAATAGCTCTGAATGCCACAAATAATCTTCGTTGTAAATGCTACTGAAGCTATTGGTTCTATTATTTTAAACAATATTTTTCATTGCCCTTTGACTTGTGATTTTGCCTAATTTTTAAAAAATATACTATTATTATTTGCAAACAAATAGTCACTATTGATTTATTTAGTTCTTTTTATAAAGTTGTATTTAGCACCAATTTGTAAACCTATTGATGAGATTTTAGAACCTCCCTCACCAATCACTTTAAATGGAAGTTGTATATATGGCTCTGTGGTTAGTGTGAAATTTTTATTTATTGGAAATTGATATCCAAAAGAAAGATTTAGCATAGAAAACACAGAATTTGTATTTTCAAAGTTTTGTGGTAAATAGATGATTGTACCATTATCAATAGTTACTAAATAATTTTCTTTTTTTAGAAAAACACTTGAAATGCCAATGTTGCTATACCAGCCAAAGTTTTCTTTATTTGAATATTGATATCGCAGATTAATTGGAATTTCAAAAAGAGAAATATCTGCATTTATATCCCTTATATATTTATCTAAAGCCCTTGGCCCTTTGTATGCAAATTGATCTTTTCGCATATTAAATTGCCTGCTGCCAAAACTAATGCCTGTTTGAATACTTGTGTGTTTGCTAATATTGTAGCCAAGCTCTAACTTAAATTGTAGTTGAGTGTTTTTTATTTGTGGGTTACTCACGTAGCCAATATTATTTGCAATAGAAGTAGATAAAAACCATCTGTTCGAAGGCAAAAAACCTGAATATACTGGGCGAATTATTGGGCGTTTTTCTTCTTCAATAATTTTTAGCAATGCTGCATTTCTTTTTTCAATAACAGTTAAATTGTTTTTTTCTATTTCACTAAAGCTTAGTAAGTAACGGTTATGTAAATACAAAATGTTAGCTGTATAGGTTGCATTTTTTAGTGAATTTGTATTTTCAATTTTTTCTATAGTATTCAGGCTGTTATTGGTTGAAAAGTTATTCTGTTTTTTTTCAGTCTTGATGTTGCTTGTTGTAGCGTTTTGTGGTATAATATTGTTATTGTTTGAGGATATTTTTTTTGTAAAATTGATGTTATTATTCAATTGGTTTTCAATATTTTTTTTTGTTGTGGCTTTGTCTGCAAATACTTCATTTATACCAATGTTTGAATGCTCACTTTCTTTAGAAAAAATACTCAAATGGGTATTTTTACTTGCTTCTTTTGATGATTGATTTCTATTTTCTGTATTTAAATTTTCGGTTTTTGTGTCTTGCAGTTCATTTGTTCCATTTGTTTTATTTGTATTGTTTGCAATACTTTCAAAAGTAATGCTACTTGTTTTTGTGGTTGTTTTGAAAAATGTAAAAATACTTAATGAAATAGCTATTATTCCAATTGGTATCCACCACCAAAAAAGAAATCTTCTTTTTGGTTTTTTGTCCAATTTTTGCTGCATTAAAATCCAAGCCTCTTGGTTAAAGGGTAATTCGAAATTATTAGCAGCATCCCTAAAGACGGAATCAAATTTTTCCATATCGTTTAAGTTGTTCATACGCTAACTTTATAATTAGTTTCAATAAGTTTAATAATATTCATTCTCGCTTTTGATAAATTAGATTTAGATGTGCCAACAGAAATATTTAATCTTTCTGATATTTCATCATGGCTTAATCCATCTATTACAAATAAGTTAAAAACCATTTTATACATTGGCGATAATTGTTGTATGAGTCTTATTAATTCGTCGTAAGAAAGTTTATCAACTGGGGTTTCATACTTAAATATTTCAATTTCAAGTTGTGTATCAGTTTCAATTATGGTTGGTTCATTTTTATAATATTTTCGATAATAATCAATACTTGTATTAATCATAATACGTTTTATCCAACCCCTAATAATAGCTTCATTATTGTTTTCTACGCCTCTAAAATTTTTAAAATCATTGAAAATTTTCAAAAACCCATCGTTAACCACTTCAACTAAGTCTTCTTTTTTTGTTGTATAACGCATACAAATAGCCGCAGCATAGCCATAAAAAATTTTGTACAATTCTTGCTGGCTATGGCGTTTTTGGTTTATACAACCTTGAATTATAATATTTAACTCATTGTTGCCGTACAAATGCTAGGTTTTTTTGTTTAATACGAAAGTTAGACACAAAAGGTTGCCTTGTTTTGTGTAAATAATTTTTCTAATCAAATGTATCTTAAATACTGTGTAAAATGATGTTAATTTGTAAAAAATTATAACGTGAAAGTTGTTCTTTCTGCAAATGATATTCAATTAACTATAAAAAGATTGTGTTATCAAATTATAGAAAATACTAATGCTCAAGATGAGATTATTATTATTGGTATGCAACCACGTGGAGTATATTTTAGTGACAGATTAGTTGATTCTTTAACTGAATTAACAGGAACTAAAATGATTCATTACGGAAAATTAGACATCACTTTTTACAGAGATGATATAAGAAAATCATTGCATTTGCCTAATCAAACTGATATCACTTTTTCTATAGAAAATAAAAGAGTTGTAATTTTAGATGATGTTCTTTACACAGGAAGAACAATAAGGGCAGCGATGGATGCCTTAGTTGATTTTGGAAGACCTTCTAAAGTTGAATTATGTGTTTTAATTGATAGAAGGCTGAGCAGAGAATTTCCTATTCAACCAGATTATTGTGGCAAAGCAATAGATACCTTTTCTGCTGAAAAAGTTAAAGTTTTGTGGGAAGAATTGGATGGTGAGGATAAAATTATTATTCATTAATTTTTAATCTAACTCAAAGTTTACCAAGCATTTTAATATCTGTTAGCTTCTTCCTTTTAAATAGGTTAACCACCATTTATACTTTTCATTTTGTTTCAAAACATTATGTTTTACATTTACCTACTAAAAATTAATTAGATGAAAAAACTACTACTAATTGCTATTCCTGCTTTTTGTGTTGCAAGTGTAGCAAGAGCTCAATTTGACATTGAAGCTATTAAAGCTAAAATGGGAGAAATGCAAAAATCTCCTAAAGACACAAGCAAAGCGGGTGCTAAAAAAACTACAGTTGCTGAAAAAACAAAAGGCAATACTAAACACGAAGGTTTATTTACATTGTATCAAGATACTGCAACAGGTAGTATGCAGATGTATGTAAGAAAAGATCAATTAGGAAAAGAATTTATTTATCAAAGTTTTTCTATTAATGGGCCTACTGAGTTGTTTTTAAATCAAAATATGATTAGAGCAACAATGGTGTTTAAAATGGTTAGGGCATTTGATAAAATAGAATTTCATTTGGTAAACACAGATTTTTATTATGATAAAAATAACCCAGTTAGCAAAACTGCTAACGTTGATAAACCAGAGGCCGTTTTTTATGTAGATAAATTTGCAGTTGAAGATAGTTTAGGTTATTTAGTAAGTGGCGATGGATTATTCATTAGCGAAAAATTAGATCCAGTTAAACCTGCAACTTTAGGCTTTAATCCTTTTGCATCTTTCACATTTGGATTAGGACAATTAAGTTCATCTAAGTCTAAATATGTTAATGTTCGTTCTTTTCCTAACAATACTGATGTAGTTGTAGATATGGCTTACGACAATCCTAGTGCAGTAATTGGAGCTAGTGCTGTAACAGACCCACGTTATGTAAGGGTAAGAATGCAACACAGCTTTATTGAAATGCCAAACAATGGTTTTAAACCAAGAAAGGATGACCAACGTGTTGGTTATTTTATGGATCAGGTTACTAATATGACATCAACAAGTCCTGTGCCTTATAAGGATATGATTCATAGATGGAATTTGGTGAAGAAAGACCCAACAGCTGCCTTAAGTGAGCCAGTTGAACCAATTGTATGGTGGGTAGAAAATACTACACCATTAGAGTATCGTCAAACAATTGTTGAAGCAGGTTTAAAATGGAATGAAGCCTTTGAAAAAGCAGGTTTTAAAAATGCTGTGCAAATGAAAATTATGCCAGATACTGCGACTTGGGATCCAGCAGATATTCGTTACAATGTAATTCGTTGGGTAGCTAGTGCAGCACCAAGTTATGGTGCAATTGGCCCAAGCTTTTCAAACCCAAAAACTGGCCAATTATTAGGTGCTGACATTACTGTAGAATGGTTTAGTGGTAGTGCTACACCAATATCAGATGAGTTGTATAATGGTTCTGCTAGCAATGTAAATGTAAATTCAATCTTTGCAAATAATACAGAAACACAAGAGTTTGCTAAGCTATATAACAACCATAACCACAATAATTGTAGTATAGCTGCTGAGTTAAAAGCACAATATGTAACAGGTTTAACAGCACTTGAAGCTGCTGGTGCAAGTGAAACTGAAATTAAAACAATGCACAAGCAATTTTTAACCTATTTAATTATGCACGAAATGGGGCATACAATGGGTTTAATGCATAATATGAAAGCTAGTCAAATGCTTTCTCCTGCCGAAGTTAATAACACTGAAATTACACACAAAATTGGTACTATGGCAAGTGTAATGGATTATCCATCTATTAATGTTGCTTTAGATAAAACAAAACAAGGAGATTATTACACTACCAAAGCTGGACCTTACGATTTATGGGCAATTGAATATGGTTACAGACAATTTGAAAACAGCTATGATGAAGAAATGGGTTTATCGAAAATCCTTTCTCGTAGTAACGACCCTCAACTAATTTTTGGCAATGATGGGGATGATATGCGTGCTCCAGGACGTGGTATTGACCCAAGAGTGAATGTAAATGATTTTACTAATGATATGATGACTTATGCCGAAGACAGATATAAATTAGTAAATAATTTAATGGGCAAGTTGGTTGCTAAATATGCTAAACCTAACCAAAGTTATGCAGAGTTAAGAGCTAGATATGGCACAGTAAATCGTCAAAGAAGCGATATGACTAATGCTTTAAGCAGATACATTGGTGGTATATATATTGACAGAAGCCAACCAGAACAAAAAAGTGGCAATAAACCAATGACACCAACGCCTGTAGCTACTCAAAAGAAAGCTATGGAGTTAATTAGCAAATACATTTTTGCTCCAAATGCTTTTGATGCAGATGCAAATGTTTTTCCTTATTTGCAACGTCAACGTAGAGGTTATGACCAAGGTGCTGGTGAAGACTTTAGAATCAGTAGTAATATTTTAATGCTACAAGCAAGTGGTGCTCTAGCACACATTTTAAATCCTAATACCTTGCAACGTGTTACAAATACTCGTTTATATGGCAACACATATAGTGTAGCTGATATTATGAATGATTTGGCAAAGGGGATTTTCGATGCTGATATTGCAACTAACGTAAATGTATATCGCCAAAATTTACAAACATTATTTGTTAATGCAGCAGCACAAGTAGTAGAGGGTAAAACACCTCATGATGATATTTCTAGAAGTGCGGCACGATATACATTAAAAAAAATTAGAGCTAAATTAGCTACAGCTGTTTCTACAAACGAAGAAACAAAGGCACATAGAGCAAATCTAATTTTCTTAATAGACGATGCTACTACAGTTAAGTAATCTACGTTACTGCATCAAGATTGTAAAAAGCCTAAGATATTTTTCTTAGGCTTTTTGTTTTTCTGTTATTAATTCTTTTTAATCAATTTGATAGAAATGATAAAATCTGACAGAAATTATTTGTTTCCCAAAAAAATCTCAATTCCACTTTTACAAAGCAGTTAATTTAAGTGATAAGTATTTTTTTTGGATATTTTAAATTTTATCATATAATTTCGAACAATAAATATACTTATGAAACGTTCTTTACCCCTCCTTCTAATTTGCTTACTGTTTTTTTTCACAAGTCAATCACAGGTTGTAACTCCTTTTACCAAGCGATTTCAAACAACGCAAAAAGGTGGTATTGTTTATCTTGCAAATGTTGCAACTGGTTGCAGTTCTAACCCACAAACATCTGGTGGAGCTTGCCAAACAGGAGCAACAGCAGTAGCACCAGCTGGAACAGCTAACAACAACAGTTTTAACCAAGTGTATGTAGATGTAGATGGTGATGCTTCAACATTTCAATCATCAAGTGATAGTTTGGCTTTGCCAAATTGTTCCCAAATAACTTGGGCTGGATTATATTGGGGAGCAATGGGCAATGCTGCAACTGCACCTACAAGAAACAATATTAAAATAAAAGTAAATAATGGTTCTTATCAAAACATTAGTGCAGATAATTCTCAACTAAATACAACTGGTTATACTTCTTATCATAATTTTAAAGACATTACATCTATAGTATCAGCAGCAGGTACAAACGCAAGATTTACTGTTGCAAATGTTCCTTTTGTAAATAATGGTTCATCTAATAATTGGGGTAGTTGGACGATTGTAGTTGTTTATGGTAATCAACTACAAAATATGAAACAGCTTACTGTTTTTGATGGCTTAGCTAATGTAAGTGGCTCTAATGTTGTAAATGTGCCTGTGTCTGGATTCTTAACTCCGCCAACCGGTCCAGTAAATTTTGAATTAGGAACTTATGTTCACGATGGCGATGCAGGTTTGACAGGCGATCAAATGTTGTTTAGTGGAAATGGCGGACCTTTTATTAATATTTCTGATGCTATGAATACCTCAAGCAATGTATTTAATAGCACTGTATCTAATAATGGCATTGCAACACCACATAGAAAACCATTTTTAGGTAATACAATGGGTTTAGATGCAGATATTTATAAGCCAAATAATGCAACAAAAAATTATTTAGGAAATTCAAATACAAATGCCACTCTTAGACTAACTACAGGTGGTGAAACTTATTTGGTACAAGAAATATCTACTGCAATTGATGTATATGAACCAGATTTAAGAGTTGATAAAAAAGTGAGAGATAGATTTGGGGTTGATAAATATTTAGGAACCGTTGCACCAGGTGATACTTTAGAATATACGCTAACTGTTTATAATATTGGGTCAGATACCTCCATCAATACTTTTTTAACAGACTCAGTTCGCGGTACAGCTAAGTTTGTACCTGGCTCTATTAGAGTAACCTACGGTCAAAATCTTGGTGCAAAAACCGATGCTGCAGCTGATGATCAAGCAGATTACAATTCATCAACTCATAAATTAACTTTTAGAGTTGGAACTGGAGCAAATGGTTCCAATGGTGGTAAGATTGGTAATAGCCCAACTGGTGTTGATAGTACTGTAATAAAATACAAAGTAACTGCTGAAGATGATTGCTTTATTTTAAAATGTGATAATGTAATTATAAATAAAGCTTATGCTCATAGCACAGGTTTGATTTCTGGTAATATGATTACTACAGGTAGTAACCCTGCTGCATTTGATGGTTTTGGGTGTCCAGTATCTGGTACTACTGATACTTATATCAATGTTTCTTTGGCTGCTTGTACTTATCCTCCTGATACTACAATTGCAACTATCTGCCCTTTAACAGAAACCTTTGCTTCGCTTTATACAAGACCAGGCTACACTAATTTTTATAATTCAAGCTTTACAAGTGTAGTTACTGCAAGTGTTGCTGGGACTTATTATGCTGTTAGAACAGCTTCAACTGGCTGTAAAGATACCGTTGCTATTACAGTATCTGCAACAAATTGCACTCCTCCAGCTGTGATGAATGATTCTGTTATAACACCTATTAACACACCAGTTAGTGGTAATATGGGTTCAACCAATTATTTTCCTCCTGGATACACAACATATTTTAACACAACTCCTGTTGATGGACCAAGTAATGGTGGCTTTACCATTAATTCATCTGGTAATTATACTTATACTCCAAATCTTAATTTCTCAGGAAAAGATACAGTTGTAGTTCAATATTGTGGCACTCCACCAGTTCCTGGCCCAGATGTTTGTTTTAATGACACACTATTTATAACAGTACTTCCTAACATTATTACCAATAATGATTTTGCTGTTACAACACAAGATGTTCCAGTAAGTGGCAATTTGAATACTAATAATTCTGACCCAAGTGGTACACCATTAACAGTAAATACAACTCCAGTAAAATCTCCAAGTAATGGTGTTGTTTCAATTGGTTCAAATGGTTCATATACTTATACACCCAATCCTGGTTTTGTAGGATTAGATACAGTAGTTGTTACAGTTTGTAATGGCACAACACCACAAATGTGTAAAACTGATACTTTGTTTTTAACTGTAATTCCAGGATATGGAAGTATTGGTAATTATGTTTGGTATGATACTAATGGCGATGGATTACAAAATGAACCTACTAGTAATGGTATTAATGGAGTTAAAGTTTATTTGTATAAAGAAACAGCACCATCAGTATTTACACTAATTGATTCTACTATTACTGCTAACAATTTAGGAAATCCTGGATATTATTTTTTTAATAATGTTGTTGCAGGAAACTACTATGTTAAATTCCCAACTTCTGTTAGTGGAAGTGGGTTAACAACTGTTAATCAAGTTGATATGGTTGATGGAAATAGCGATGCTAACACAAGCACTGGAAATAGTGGAATAATTACAATTAATCCAGCTTTAACTGGTCAAGATAAAGACAATACAACTATTGATGCAGGATACTTTTGTAATTTAACTTCACCTTCAATTAGTGCAGGTGGGTCAACAACAATTTGTAGTGGAAGTAGTGTTCTTCTAACATCATCATCTGCAATAGGTAATCAATGGTTTTTGAATGGTGTTGCTATTGTTGGTGCAATAAACCAAACTTACTTAGCATCAGCTTCAGGCACTTATACAGTTATTTATACAGTAGGAACTTGTAATAGTGTTGCAAGCAATTCAATTTCATTAACTGTAAGTGGTGCAACAACACCAACTGTTGCTACACCTGATGGAACAAATGTTTGTATTGGTGGAAGTATTCAATTGTGCCCTGCTGTTTGGGGTTACAGTAATTATCAATGGTATTTGAATGGTGTTGCAATTGCTGCTCCAAATGGAACTTCATCTTGCTTAACTGTAACTTCTGCTGGAAGCTATACTTTAGCTGCAACAAATGGTTCTGGTTGTTGGTCTGCACAATCTGCAGCAACAGTTGTAACTGCTGGTGGAGTTTGTTCAGTATCTGGTGGTGGTGGTGGTGGTGTAGAAACCAAAAGCCTTGGAGATGTTATTGCTAAAAGATTATATGGTTATGCTGTAACAAGTAAATCAACTGAAATAAATTATGCAACTGCAAATCATTTCACTCACAATAGTGGTACAGTTGTTAATGGTGCCAATAATTTAACCCTAGCAGATATCATTCCTTCATCTGCATTAAATACAACAAATACGTTTATCACAACTCCAACTGATATAACTACAATTACAAATGCTTTAGAAGTTTTAGCAATTGATTACACTAGCAATAATGTAACAAAAGCGGTAGCCTTTGGAACAAAAACACTAGGTGGAATATATGAGCATACAAAGCCAATTTGCGATAGATTAAAAGCAGCAGAACTGAAATCTGTAAGTACAGTAAACATTAATGGCTATAATTTACTTGTATATAAAATTGTACAACACACTGGGCAAATTGAATATGCAATTAACTTGAGTGCTGGGGTTAATTCTTATAGCAACAATATTTCTTTACAAAGCAATTGGTTTACCGATAACTATCAGCCAAGCGAAAAATTATTCAACTTCCAACTATGGGCAATTGATTTGGCTACAGTTAAATCTTTGGCTCAGGATATCATTAACAAGTTACAACAAAATGGAACTGTTATTGGCATTGCTCCTAAAGATATGCCAAATACTTTTGTTGAAAAAGGCAGAAGAAAAAATGACCAAATGGAGTTAACAATACAAAACAACACAGCTCTAACAACTGGTTATTTTAGTATAAAAGAAAAGGTAAATGAAAATGCAACTGAAACTTATCGTCAAGTGCCATTTACTTTAAATCCTTCAGCAACTACACAAATTAAAGTTCCTGTTGCAGATTACTATGAGTCTAGTGTTTATATGTATTTGAATGGTAAACTAGTAGATTTAGTTTATTTAAGCGATGGTACTTGGAATATTGATTATGATAAAAATACAACAACTGTTACCGCTTTTAATATTGACAATGATGCAAATATTGTGGTTAATGCAAATGAATTAAATGTGATGCGTAATGTTAGTGTTCAGGCCAATGTTAAAAACTATATTAGCATATACAAAACAATAAATGGTGGTGGATTAGAGGAAGATTTAAGCAGTTACAACACGCTTAAATTTAGTGCTAATTTGCAAGGCGTTTCTAGTATGATGATTACGTTTGTTAAAAAGAGTATTATTGATTGGGACAAACAATATAGCATAGAAGTGCAGCCAAATGCTAATGGTGAATATGCTATTAACTTAAACAACTTAAAAGCTGCTGGATTAACTGGTGCTAACTTGAATGATGTAATAGCCATCAACTTTGCATTAATTAATAAAGGTGGTGGAATTGCTAATATCAGTGCTTCTTTATCTAACCTTAGATTTACAAATGCAACTATTAATTCTAACACTATTACACTAGATCAAACAATAGCCATTAAACCAAACCCTACTAATGGATTATTTACTGTTACTTTTAATGCTAATGCTGATATGCCTTTGCAATTAAACGTTACAGAAGTTAGCACAGGAAGAAAAGTTGGACAACAAATGGTGATTGCTAAAAAAGGTGTTAACAAGGTTACTGTTTCTTTAGATAGAAACTTAATGAATGGTATTTATGTTGTTACACTTGATGGGGATAGCTTCAAATACACTCCTGCTAAATTGGTTATTAGTAAGGATTAAATAACACTATAATTTAGAAATTTAACAGCTCCAAATGATTCTTTTTGGAGCTGTTTTGTTATAATAATTTATTACCTATTTATGACAAGTATTTTGAGTTTTGCAATTTACTTTGCACTATGAAAATATTTTTTGCTGCACTTACAACCATTGCCTTAATAGCTACTTTAAGTTTTACAAAAGTTGATTCAACTAAAATTGTTTCCCCAACAGATTCTTTGCATTATGCCAATGAAAAACATTTTAAAAATATTCGCCAATTAACTTTTGGTGGAGATAATGCCGAGGCTTATTGGAGTTATGATGGCAAAAGTTTAATTTTTCAAAG
Organism: Chitinophagaceae bacterium; assembly: GCA_049241265.1. Lineage (GTDB taxonomy): Bacteria > Bacteroidota > Bacteroidia > Chitinophagales > Chitinophagaceae > CAIVPM01. Next base: position 1,028 of record JBMLRA010000303.1, on the reverse strand, counting down.
AACCAATCCTAAAGAAGGGTTGATTTGCGACCAAATTTTTGTAGGTAAAGTTCCTACAGATACTGAAGAATCTTTTAACTATAAACTTGTTAGCACTGGTCGTGGCAGAACTACTTGCAGTTATTTTATGCCCGATGGTAAACATGTTATTTATGCTAGCACACATTTAGGTGCAGATACTTGCCCACCAGGTGTTGATAAAGCAAAATATGGCAATAAATATATATGGCCAGTGTACGATAGCTACGATATTTTTATGGCAGATTTGAATGGTAATGTAGTAAAACAACTTACTAAAAATAAAGGCTATGATGCAGAAGGAACATTATCGCCTGATGGTAAAAAAATGATTTTTTGTTCAACACGAGATGGAGATTTAGATTTATATATAATGGATTTGAAAACCACAAAAGTGAAACGTATTACTAAAGAGTTAGGATATGATGGTGGTGCTTGGTTTAGCCCAGATGGAAAGAAAATTGTCTGGCGTGCTAGTCGCCCAAAAACTGAGGTTGAGATTAAAGAGTATAAGGAGTTATTGAAAGATGGCTTGGTTGCTCCTACAAAAATGGAAGTGTGGGTTGCAGATGCTGATGGAAAAAATGCCAAGCAGATAACTAATTTGGGGAATGCTAACTGGGCTCCAAACTTTACACCTGATAGTAAACATATTATTTTTTGTAGCAATCACGAATACAAAAGAGGATTTCCTTTCAATATGTATTTAACAGATATTAATGGCAATGGATTAGAGAAAATTAGTCGTGATAAGGGTTTTGATGCTTTTCCAATGTTTAGCCCCGATGGAAAGAAAATTGCTTTCTCAAGCAATAGAAATAACAATGGCACACGTGATACTAATTTATTTGTGGCAGATTGGGTAGATTAAATGGGTGAGTAGTGAGTAGTAAGTAGTGAGTAGTAAGTAGTGGGTAGTAAGTAGTGAGTAGTGAGTAGTGAGTAGTAAGTAGTGAGTAGTGAGTAGTGAGTAGTGAGTAGTGAGTAGTGAGTAGTGAGTAGTGAGTAGT
>JBMLRA010000302.1:0-3626 GCA_049241265.1 Chitinophagaceae bacterium | reverse complement strand
GTTGACGAGCTTATTGTAATAGATATAGATGCCACAGCAAACAATAGAGAACCTGACTTTGAATTAATTAAAAACTTAGCATTAGAGTCGAGAATGCCTCTATGTTATGGAGGAGGGGTTACAACGGTTGAACAAGCAAGAAAAATAATAAGCTTAGGAGCCGAAAAGGTTGCAATTAGTGCAAAGGCCATTTCAAATCCAGAAATTATTCCATTAATAGCTCGTGCTATAGGCACACAAAGTGTTGTAGTAGTTTTAGATGTTCAAAAAAAAGGGTTATTTGGAAAATATGAATTAGTTACTCACAATGCAACCAAAAGTACAGGTAAAAATCCTGTAGAATTTGCGAAAAAGATGGAAAGTCTAGGGGTAGGTGAAATTTTAGTAAATTCAGTTGATAAGGATGGTGAAATGAAAGGTTACGACTTACAATTAATTGAGCAAATAAGAAGTGCAGTAAATGTGCCTTTAACCGTTTTGGGAGGGGCTGGTTCTTTAGATGATATAAAAAATGTAATCAATAAGTTTGGCGTAATTGGTGTTGCTGCAGGTAGTTTATTTGTATTCAAAGGTAAGTATCGTGCAGTCTTAATTAATTATCCAAATAGAGAAGAAAAAGCAAAGCTTTTCAATTAATATAAAAATTTACTTATAATAGTAATATCATTTACTTAGGTATAGATATAAAATGAAACAAATAATCCAAGATCTTAAAAAAGGGAATACAATTTTAGAAGAAGTTCCTGCACCTATTGTAAGGCGTGGGCATGTACTTATTAAAACTCATAGAAGTTTAGTAAGTTTGGGTACTGAAAAAATGTTGGTAGAGTTTGGAAAAGCCAACCTAATTTCAAAAGCACGCCAACAGCCAGAAAAGGTAAAACAGGTTTTAGATAAAATTAAAACTGATGGTTTAATGCCAACCTTGGAAGCCGTTTTTAATAAGCTAGACGAACCAATGCCTTTGGGATATTGCAATGCAGGAGAAGTGATTGCAGTTGGAGATGGCGTTACAGAATTTAAAATTGGGGATAGAGTAGCAAGCAATGGCCATCATGCAGAAATTGTTTGTATTCCTAAAAACCTTTGTGCAAAAATACCCGATAATGTTAGTTACGAACAAGCTTCATTTACTGTAATTGGTTCAATAGGTTTACAAGGAATTCGTTTAGCAAATCCTACTTTGGGAGAAACAGTTGTTGTAGTTGGTTTGGGTTTAATTGGTTTAATAACTTGTGAATTATTATTAGCAAATGGGTGTAATGTTATAGGTTTTGATTTCGACGAAAAAAAGGTACAACTAGCAGCTTCTAAAGGCGTACTTGCATTTAATGCTGCTACACAAACAAATGTTGTAAAAACTGTTGAAGACCTTACCAATCAAATTGGTTGTGATGCAGTAATTATTACAGCATCTACAAAAAGCAATGATGTTATTAGCCAAGCAGCAGGGATGTGCCGTAAAAAAGGGAGAATTGTTTTAGTTGGAGTTATTGGATTAGACATTCAACGTGCCGATTTCTTTAAAAAAGAATTAAGCTTTCAGGTGAGTTGTAGCTATGGTGCTGGCAGGTATGATGATGCTTATGAACAACAAGGACAAGATTATCCAATTGGATATGTTCGTTGGACAGAAAAAAGAAATTTTGAAGCGATCTTAAATGCCCTTTCAAAAAAGCAGTTAGATGTAGAAAGATTAATTACTGAAAAAGTTGCACTAAAAGATTATGAAACAATTTATGGAAACATGGGGGGAGCAAGTATTGCTTCCATTTTAGAATATCCAGTTAATGAGGTTCAACTAAATAATACAGTAAACTATTTAATACAAAAATTTGAAGGGAAAAAAGGAGTTATAGGAATTATTGGTGCAGGAAACTTCACTAAAATGACTGTAATGCCTGCTATGAAAGGCCTAAGTGCTAATTTTAAATACATTGCAAGTGCAGGAGGCTTAACAGCAACCTCTTTAGCAAAAAAATATTCCATAGCAAATAGCACTTCAGATTATAAAGCTATCCTGCAAGATAAAGAAGTTGACACGTTAATAATTACTACAAGGCATAATCAACATGCTAAAATGGTAATTGAAGGATTGCAAAATGGAAAGCATGTTTTTGTAGAGAAACCACTAGCATTAAACAATATAGAATTACAACAAATTGAAGAAGCTTACAAACTAGTTGCAAACAAACAAATGGTAATGGTTGGTTTTAATAGAAGATTTTCGCCATTTGCACAAAAAGCAAAAGCTGTAATAGGAAATGCAGGAGCAATAAATATGATTGCAACCATGAATGCTGGATTTATACCTCAAGATATTTGGGTACATGATATGAATGTTGGTGGTGGAAGAATTGTAGGCGAAGCTTGTCATTATATTGATTTAATGCAATACTTATGTGGAAGCCAAATTACACATGTGCATATGACAGCATTAGGAAACACCCCACAAACCAATACAGATAATGCCATTATAACTTTAAAATTTGCTAATGGTAGCCAAGGAGTTATTAACTATTTTGCTAATGGTAGTAAAAGTTATAGCAAAGAGCGTATTGAAGTTTTTTCAAATGGTAGCACTTTAATTTTAGACAACTTTAAAAAGCTAGAAGGATTTGGTTGCAAAGGTTTTAGTAAAATGAGCAGTAGTCAGGACAAAGGCCACAAAAATCAGTTTAAACAACTTGTAGAAACCATACAACAAGGGGGCAATTCATTAATTCCTTTTGAAGATTTAGTAAATACTACAAAAGCAAGTTTTGCTGCAATTGAAAGCTTACAATCTGGCAACTTAATAAAGTTAAATTAGAACTTTAGTATTTCTTAAATACTTAAATTACAAATAATAAATGAACATTACAATAATAGCTGGAGCTCGTCCAAATTTTATGAAAATTGCTCCAATAATCGAAGCAATCGAAAAGCATAATCTAACTTATAATAACATTCAATATCGTTTGGTGCATACAGGGCAGCATTACGATAAGAACATGAGTGATAGTTTTTTTGAGCAATTAGGAATTCCACATCCACATGCAAATTTAGAAAGTGGAGGAGGTACTCAGGCAGAGCAAACTGCCAACATAATGGTGAGGTTTGAAAAAGAAGTTTTGGAGAACAAGCCCAATGTTGTATTAGTTGTAGGAGACGTAACTTCTACTTTAGCTTGTAGTATTGTAGCCAAAAAATTATGTATAGATGTTGTACATGTAGAAGCTGGTATTAGAAGCAATGATTTAACAATGCCAGAGGAAATAAATAGAATGGTTACAGATAGCATTACTGATTACTTTTATACAACAAGCGAAGTTGCAAACAATAATCTAAGAAAAGCTGGTATATCAGAAAACAGGATCGTATTTGTAGGAAATACTATGATTGATACTTTGTTGAAACAACAGAAAAATTTTATACAACCAAATGTTTGGTCTGAAGTAGGATTGCAAAATCATAACTATTTTATAGTTACATTACATCGTCCAGCAAATGTTGATGGAGAAGAAAAATTAAAAGAATTGTTACAAACGATTGTTGATGAAAGCAAGGGGTTGCCTATAGTTTTTCCAGTACATCCTCGTACAAAAAAGAATTTGGAGACTTTAGGGCTTCAAGCAAGTAATTTA
>JBMLRA010000301.1:0-1424 GCA_049241265.1 Chitinophagaceae bacterium | reverse complement strand
ATAAAATTTGAATTGATAAAAATAAAAATGTAAATAATACCAATTACCAGCAATGTATTTATAATAGTCGTAACCGACTCCACCTCCACAACTGTAATTTACAGAATGAACATTTGTAGTATCCCAAAAGCAGAAAATTGAACTATCAACATACAAACTACTATCATAAAGATATGGTGTTATTTTAATGCTGTCACTTGTAGCATCGGTATACCCACTTAAAATAAATTTATCAGGATAGAGAAATTTACAACCATATCCAATATTATAATTTGCAACTAACCCAAATGGAAAATCTATATAAACGCCGGTAGATGCAGTTGTATCAATAGTTGCAGACCAACCTACACTTGGTGGAGCAATTTTTTGGTAACCATTTGTATAAGAAATATTATTTAACTTGTTACCTAGTACTTGATTCTTTGCTTTTACATTCGAGTTGGTATAGGTAGCACTAGAGCTGCTATTTAAAGCCCATTGTATTAATGTATCTGCAGGATATTGTGCTTTAACTGAAAAAAAAGTAAAACAAAGAAACAATACAACTAGTAAATTCTGTTTCATAGTGTCATATTTTAGTTTGTCAAACTTAACTGTTTAATTTTAAAACAATAAAATAAACAGTCTAACTATTCCACTACTTTACAGGTATGATTGTTAGTTGTACAATCGTTTTCGATTTTTAATCTCCATTGGTTTGTGTAATACCTTTTACATTTGCACTATCTAAAACTGCAGTAAATGATTGTTGGCATATTAAAAGAACCACAAGGCGAAAATCGTGTATCGCTTTTACCAGAACAAGTTGAAACACTCACAAAAAAGAATATACAAGTAATTGTTGAAGATGGTGCAGGAGCAAATGCGTTTTCAAGCAACGATTCATACAAAGCTAAAGGTGCAACTATTGCTTCAAGAAACGAAGTAATGCAACAAGCTGATTTATTGCTTTGCATTAACACTACTAATCTTGATGGAGCCAAACCTAACGCAATAATTTTAGGTGCATACCAACCTTTATCGAACATTGATGTTGTTAAAACTTGGGCAAGTAAAAATGTTACTTGTTTTAGTTTAGATATGATTCCAAGAACAACAAGGGCTCAAAGTATGGATGTGCTTAGTAGCCAAGCAAATATTGCTGGTTACAGGGCTGTACTAATCGCTGCATCTATGTTACCACACTATTTTCCAATGTTTATGACTGCTGCTGGCAGTATTGCTCCTGCAAAGGTTTTAATATTGGGTGCTGGCGTTGCTGGCCTGCAAGCTATTGCTACTGCAAAACGATTGGGTGCTGTGATTGAAGTATTTGATACTCGCCCTGCAGTTAAAGAAGAAGTAATGAGTTTGGGTGCAAAGTTTGTGGAAGTTGAAGGTGCTGCAGATGCTAGTAAAGCTGGTGGCTATGCAGTTGAACAAAG
>JBMLRA010000300.1:0-12603 GCA_049241265.1 Chitinophagaceae bacterium | reverse complement strand
ATCTGTGGAGAAGAAACTGCATTGATTGAAAGTCTTGAAGGCAAACGTGGTAATCCAAGAATAAAACCTCCATTCCCTGCGGTGCAAGGTTTATGGAAAAGGCCAACAGTTGTAAATAATGTTGAGACCATTGCTGCTGTTGTGCCAATCATTAATGATGGCGGCGATGAATATGCTAAAATTGGTGTTGGAAAAAGCACAGGAACGAAATTGATTTCTGCTTGTGGTAATATCAATAAACCTGGTGTTTACGAAATTGATATGACCATAACTGTTGAAGAGTTTATCTACAGTGATGAATGGTGTGGTGGTATAAAAAACGGGAAAAAATTGAAAGCTTGTATTCCAGGAGGTTCATCTGTTCCAATTTTGCCTGCTAATTTGTTGCTTAAAACAGCTAAAGGAGAACCAAGATATATGAACTATGAAAGCCTTGCTGATGGGGGCTTTGCAACAGGTTCTATGATGGGTAGTGGTGGATTTATTGTGCTGGATGAAGACCAATGTATCGTAAAAAATACTTACACATTAGCTCGTTTTTACAGACACGAAAGTTGTGGACAATGTAGTCCTTGCAGAGAAGGCACAGGTTGGATGGAAAAAATTCTTTGGAAAATTGAAAGTGGAAAAGGAATAAGTAGCGATATAGATTTATTGTGGGATATTCAACGTAAAATAGAAGGAAATACAATTTGCCCTTTAGGTGATGCAGCAGCTTGGCCTGTAGCAGCAGCTATTAGACATTTTAGAGATGAATTTGAATGGCACGTTAATAATCCTCAAGAAAGTCAAATAAGAAATTTTGGATTGGCACATTATGCCGATGAAATACACGTACCAGCTTAAGGCAAAAGTTAAAAGTGAAAACCCAAAAGTGAATGATGGATAAAGAAATCAAACATAGATGTTATCATTTTTCACTTTCTATGGTTTTATTTCTAAAAAACAAGAAATGGGATGCTTTAAGTTTGGTTATTGCAAAACAGTTAATGCGTTCAGCAACTTCTGTTGGTGCAAATGTTATTGAAGCAAAAAATAGTTCTTCAAGAATTGAGTTTAAAAGATATTATGAGATTGCATTAAAATCTTGTAATGAAACAAAATATTGGATTTGTTTATTACAAGATGGTTTTTTAACGAAAGATTTGGAATTAGAAAATATATTAAAGGAGGCTGACGAAATATCAAAAATTTTGGCAGCATCGATTATAAAATTAAAAGGTTTAAAACAAGAAGGTAAATAACTTTTTGGTTTTCACTTTTCACTTTTGACTTTATGAGTGATTTATTAAAAATAACCATCGACAACATTACAGTTGAAGTTCCTGCTGGAACGACAATTCTGAATGCTGCTCGTCAAATTGGAGGAGATGTTACACCACCTGCAATGTGCTATTACAGCAAATTGGAAGGCAGTGGTGGTAAATGCAGGACTTGTTTGGTAGAGGTAAGTAAAGGTTCTGAAAAAGACCCACGCCCAATGCCTAAACTTGTTGCTAGTTGCAGAACTTCTGTGATGGATGGAATGGAAGTAAAAAATATTACTTCGCCTAAAGTAATTGATGCAAGAAATGGTGTAGTCGAATTTTTATTAATTAACCATCCATTAGATTGTCCTGTTTGCGACCAAGCTGGTGAATGTCATTTGCAAGACCTAGGTTACGAACACGGTAAAGAAGGAACTCGTTATGAGTTTAAGCGTAGAACTTTTCATAAAGTTGATTTAGGCGATTACATTCAATTGCATATGACACGTTGTATTATGTGTTTTAGATGTGTATTTGCAGCTAATCAACTTACAGATAAAAGAGAACATGGTATTTTAGATAGAGGAGATCATGCACAAATCGCAACCTTTATTGAAAAGAATTTAAAGAACGATTTTATTGGAAATGTAATTGATGTTTGCCCAGTAGGAGCATTAACTGACAAAACTTTCCGATTTAAAAATCGTGTTTGGTTTACTAAACCTGTTGATGCACACAGAAATTGCGATAACCCTAAATGTTGTGGTGAAGTTCAGTTGTGGATGAGAGGTGATGAAGTATTTAGAGTAACTGCACGTAAAGATGAGTGGGGAGAAGTGAAAGAAGCTTCAAACGGTAAAACTGGATGGATTTGTAATACTTGTAGATTTGAAACAAAAAAAGCAAGTGACTGGGTAATAGAAGGACCAAGTAACATTAATCGTCACTCAGTAATTTCACAAGGTCATTATGTGGGCGTTACAAAACCAACCGAAACTTTCAATGCAGTAATGAATGGACGTGATCCAAAATTATTGATGAATATTCACGATGAAAGTGAAGTTAATAAACAAAATATTGAATTGAGTAAGTTAGATAGACCAGCTCACTCAACAGATTTTAAATAAATAAATTATTTTAAATGCATTTGCTTTCGTTTGAATGGCTTTTATTACTTGAAAAATTTGGACTAATAGTTATTATTGTTTTTGCAAGTTTAGGAATAGCCTTATACACAACATTTGCTGAACGTAAAGTAGCAGCTATATTGCAAGATAGACCAGGACCAAGCCGTGCTGGACCTTTTGGTTTATTACAACCATTAGCAGATGGCGTAAAAATGTTTACTAAAGAAGACATCATCCCATCAGCAGCAAATAAATGGTTGTTTATTATAGGTCCAGGATTGGCAATGACTGCTAGTTTAATGACTTGTGCTGTAATTCCTTGGGCAGGAACAATTACATTTAATGGACATAAATTTCCTATTCAAATTGCCGATGTAAATATTGGTATTTTATACATTTTTGCTGTGGTAAGTATGGGTGTTTATGGCATTATGATTGGTGGTTGGGCAAGCAATAATAAGTTCTCGTTAATGTCATCTTTACGTGCAGCAAGCCAAGCAATCAGTTATGAACTAGCTATGGGTTTATCTTTAATTGCGTTAATTTTTATGACAGGCAATTTAAGCCTTGGGGAAATTGTAAAACAACAACAAGGACAGTGGTGGAATGTGGTTTATCAGCCACTTGGATTTTTAATTTTCTTTATCTGTGCCTTAGCTGAATGTAATAGAACACCATTTGATTTACCTGAAGCAGAAAACGAATTGAATTTTGGTTATCATCAAGAATACTCTTCAATGAAATTGGGCTTTTATCTATTTGCAGAGTACATTAATATGATAATGAGTAGTGCTGTAATGGCTTCAGTTTATTTTGGTGGTTACGATATTCCTTTTGTTGATGATGCGAAATTATATGCAAGTAGCATTGGCGACTGGACAGCTTTATTTCAAGTAGGAGTATTGCTTATCAAAATCGTCATTTTCATATTCGTATTTATGTGGATTAGATGGACCATCCCAAGATTCAGATATGACCAATTGATGGACTTAGGTTGGAAAACTATGATACCATTGGCTTTAGTGAATTTGATTTTAACAGGTGGAATTATTTTGTATAGAGCACAAGGTTTTCATTTTTAAGATTTTTGTTATGGCATTTTGGATACAGAATAATGAAAATGTAAGCTCAAAATGGAAAACCGTACATAGTATTCTTTATGTAATTTGGGCTATTTCAATGATACTAAGATTTATAGCTAGAATCAGAGATAAAAGCCAACATATTGAATCGGATTTGCAAACTGTGTGTTGGGTAATATGGGTTAGTTCAGGTTTTATGCTTTTGTTATTAAGTTTTATTCATTGGCTAAAACCAAAATGGTTTGAGGTACACAATTGAACTATTCTAAATAACAAAATAGAACAATTGTAAGGTTTATAGAAAAGAAAAAGTTGTAACATTAAAAGAAAATCTAGCCAAAGGCTTATTAAAATTGGTTAAGAAATTTGATAAAATATATTTGCGAACTATTATAAAATGCAAGCACTAACAAATAGAATAAAACAAGTTGATAGAAGCCCAATGACTTTTTTAGAGAGAATATATCTCTGGAACATCATTAAGGGTATGTTTATTACTTTCCTGCATATGTTCAAGAAACAACCTACTATTAGGTATCCTGAACAAAAACGCGAATTCAGCCCTGTTTTTAGAGGGTTACACGTTTTAAATAGAGATGAGGAAGGACGTGAAAGGTGCACTGCTTGTGGGTTGTGTGCAGTTGCTTGTCCAGCAGAAGCCATTACAATGGAAGCTGCTGAAAGATTGAATAATGAAGAGCATTTGTATCGTGAGGAGAAATATGCAGCTAAATATGAAATTAATATGTTGCGTTGCATTTTTTGTGGTTTGTGCGAAGAGGCTTGCCCTAAAGATGCTATCTATTTAAGTGAAACTTTTGCTCCATCAAATTTTACTCGTAAAGGTTTTATTTATGGTAAACAAGATTTGTTAATTCCAAATGTAAAAACAGAAGCTGAGGAATTTGCAAAGGCAAAAGGAATGTAGAATTATGAAAATAGTAATTGCTATTTCATAGTTTATAACTCATAATTTAAAAAATGAATTTAATACAAATAATTTTCTGGCTTTTAAGTGGACTTGCAGTAGTAAGTGCATTGATGGTTTTAATAAGCAAAAACCCTGTACATAGTGTATTGTGGCTAATAATTGTATTTTTTGCGATTAGTGGACATTATATTTTATTAAATGCTCAATTTTTGGCTATTGTAAACCTAATCGTTTATGCTGGAGCCATAATGGTGTTGTTTTTATTTGTAATTATGTTAATGAATCTGGGTAAAGAAAGTGACCCACAGAAAAATGTTTGGATTAAACTTGCAGGTGCAATTTCTGGTGGAAGTTTACTAATTGTATTGGTTTCATTAGTGAAGCAAGCTACTGAAATCAATGCTAAAGAGGCATTAATAGGTACAGGCAATATTGGATTAATAAACACACTTGGGAAAGTGTTGTTCACTGATTTTGTAGTTCCTTTTGAAATAAGTAGTGTGTTATTTTTAAGTGCAATGGTTGGTGCTGTTGTAATTGGGAAGAAGTAATAATAAATTAAATTATGCCAATAAGTAATTATATCATTTTTTGTTTAGCATTGTTCACAATAGGTATTGTGGGTGTTTTGGTTCGTAGAAACGCTATCATTGTTTTTATGTGTATTGAACTAATGCTTAACGCTGTTAATTTATTGTTGGTAGCTTTTAGTAAAATGCACCACGGTGTAGCTTATTTGAATGATAAGTCAACAACAGTTGGAGCAGATGCTCAAATTTTTGTTTTCTTTATTATGGTAGTAGCTGCTGCTGAGGTAAGTGTAGGATTGGCAATTATTGTAATGCTATATAGAAATACAAAGAGTATAGATATTAACTTTTTAAACAGACTTAAAAACTAATTATGAATGTTGAATGATGAATAAGATTCAAATTCACAAATCATAATTCTTAATAGATATGAATAAACTTGTTTACTTAATTCCTTTGTTTCCTTTAGTTGGATTTCTGATTAATGGACTTGGAAGAAAATCTTTATCAAAATCACTAACTAGCATTATTGGTAGTGGAGCCATTTTGGCTTCATTTGTTGTTAGTTTAATTTTGTTTTTTAATGTAAAAAGCGGTGGTGCATTAGCTGTAAATCCATTATTTACCTTTATTAAAACTCAATCACTAACAATTGATTTTGCATTTCAAGCAGATCAACTTTCTTCTCTATTTCTACTAATTATCACAGGTATTGGTTTTTTAATTCATGTTTATTCTGCATCTTATATGCACGAAGAAGAACCACAACATTTTGCTCGATATTTTGCCTATTTAAACTTATTCGTTTTTTCAATGTTGTTATTGGTTTTAGGAGCAAACTACGTAATAATGTTTATTGGTTGGGAAGGTGTTGGTCTTTGCTCTTACTTATTAATTGGATATTGGTTTAAGAATAATAATTATAATAATGCTGCAAAAAAGGCATTTATTATGAACCGAATTGGTGACTTAGGTTTTTTATTAGCAGTATTCTGGATAATAAATAAATTAGGAACAGTTGATTATCATCAAGCTTTCGAACTTATTAAAAATAATGGAGTTAATCATTTATTAACTCCTATCGATATTACAGCAATAACAATGTTGCTTTTTGTAGGTGCAATGGGTAAATCTGCACAAATTCCTTTATACACTTGGTTGCCTGATGCAATGGCTGGCCCAACACCAGTTTCAGCACTTATTCACGCTGCAACTATGGTTACTGCAGGTATTTATATGATTGCACGTAGCAATATTTTGTTTAGTTTAAGTGAATTTACAATGCACTTTATAGCCATCATTGGATTGGTTACAGCATTGTTTAGTGCAACTATAGCCATAAAACAAAATGATATAAAAAAAGTATTGGCTTATTCTACTGTAAGCCAATTAGGATATATGTTTTTGGGTTTGGGATGTGGAGCTTTCACAGGGGCTGTGTTCCATGTTATGACACACGCATTCTTCAAGGCACTATTATTTCTTGGTGCAGGTTCTGTAATTCACGCAATGCACCACGAACAAGATATTAGAAAAATGGGTGGGCTAAAAAAATATTTACCAGCTACTCATTTAACTTTCTTACTAGGTTGTATTGCAATAAGTGGTATTCCCCCTTTTAGTGGGTTCTTTAGTAAAGATGAAATTCTTGCTGCTGCTTATGCACACAATCCAATTTATTGGGTGCTTGGTGTTGTAGGTGCAGCAATGACTGCTTTTTATATGTTCAGATTGTATGCAACTACTTTTTTGGGAAAATTCCGTGGAACTCATGATCAAGAACATCATTTGCACGAATCACCAAAAGCAATGACAATCCCATTAATGGTTTTGGCTTTGTTGAGCGTAATTGGTGGTATTTTTGGTATTCCTGAAATATTGGGCGGACATCACGAATTGCATCACTTTTTATCTCCTGTTCTTGTTAGTGAAAAAGCTCATCACATTGAACATAAGACAGAATATATGCTGATGGGAATTTCTGTAGCTATTGCTGCCATTGCTATTTTATTTGCTGTGAACAAATACAGTAAAAATCCAGAAATGAACGAGGCTGAAGGATTAGGAAAAGTGTTAGCAAACAAATGGTATGTTGATGAATTATACGATAATATCATTGTTAAACCATTAATGTCTGTCGCTTCTTTCTTTAAAAATATTTTAGAAAAAAGTGGAATTGATGGAGTTGTTAATGGTGTTGGAAAATTTATTCAATATTCATCTCGTCAAGTAAGATTAGTGCAAAGTGGACAGGTTGGAAATTATTTGATGATAATGGTTTTGGCCTTTGTTGTTATCATTTTTATTTGGATAAATGATGTACATATTTTCAGATTTATTAATAAAATATTTTAACATAAATGTAGAAAAATGAATTTTAATTATGGATAATTATACAATTTAATTCATTCATAACTCATCATTCATAACTCATAATTAAAAAAAATGGTTTCTTTATTACTCATACTTATTCCAGTTGTAGCAGGCTTACTTACTTTCTTTTTAAAAGAAGAAAGAACAGTGAAAGGCTTCACATTGTTAGCTTCAATTGCTACATTAGCTCTTGCATTATGCAGTTTATGTTCGCATAAACAAATAGATTTTACTGCAACTTGGATTCCTGCATTGAATAGTAATTTCTCATTATCATTAAATGGAATGAGTAAAATGCTTTGCTTGTTAAATGCCATTTCTTTACCAATAATTTTCACTTCAATTTATAAGAATAATTATAAAAATGCCTCTAGCTTTTTTGGATTAATGTTATTAATGCAAGCAGGAATAATGGGAGTGTTTTTAGCAAGTGATGCACTATTGTTTTATTTCTTTTGGGAATTGGCATTAATACCTGCTTACTTTTTATGCAGCATTTGGGGTGGCGAAAAAAGAATACAGATTACTTTTAAATTCTTTATTTACACATTCGTTGGCTCATTGTTAATGTTGCTTGGGTTAATTTATTTGTATTTACAAACGCCAGGCAATCACTCTTTCGCTTACAACGATTTTTTGCAAATACATCTTTCTGCAAAACAACAAGCACCAGTTTTTGCATTGATGTTTATAGCATTTGCCATAAAAATGCCCATTTTTCCTTTTCATACTTGGCAGCCAGATGCTTATGAACAGGCACCCACGCCAGTTACAATGGTATTAAGTGGTGTTATGGTTAAAATGGGAATTTTTGCAGTAATACACTGGTTAATTCCAATATTGCCATTGGCTTCAAAGGCACATTCAAATATGGTTATTATTCTTTCTGTAATTGGAATGTTGTATGCTTCTTTAATCGCTATTAAGCAAGATGATATTAAACGTTTGGTTGCATACTCTTCTATTGCTCATATAGGTTTAATGTGTGCAGCTATTTTCAGCAATACAACAATGGGAATGGAAGGTGTGTTGATTCAAATGTTCAACCACGGCATTAATGTAATTGGATTGTGGATTGTTGCAGATGTGATAGAACAACAACTTGGAACTCGCAAATTCAGTGAACTTGGTGGTTTAGCACAAAAGGCACCAACACTAGCTATATTTTTCGTTGTAATGTCATTTGCCAATATTGCATTGCCTTTAACAAATGCATTTGTTGGTGAATTTTTAATGTTTAGTGGCTTATTTAAATACAACATTTGGTTTGCAGCAATTGCTGGTATTAGTATTATTCTTGGTGCAGTTTATACTTTGAATGCTGTTCAAAAAATATTTTATGGTAATACGGTTACACAAACAGCAAATGCTGTTGATATTAGCTTTAATATAAAACTAGCATTGGCAATTTTGGTGATAATGATTGTAGTTTTTGGCGTGTATCCAATGCCAATGTTGAATTTAGTAAGATAGAAGACATATTGAATGATTAATAAGATTATCTGAATCGTAATATTTTGAGCAAAGTTCTACATATAATTTTTTTTTGTTTCCCTTTCTTTGGCACTTTGGCTCAAAAGAATACCACCTCGATAACCATCAAAACAAAACCATACGCTGGTACAACCTTTTGGTCTTATTCGAATCTTAAAGTACCATATAGTTTGCATAAAGCAAATTTTCCACTAGCCGATGAAAAAGGAGTTTGGAAAATTGAATATGAGTCGAATGATAAAATAATTATCAACTTCACATCTTACTTACTAGCCAACAATAATTTTACTTTTTTAGCAGAAAAAGGATACGACTATGTAATAAGTAAAGATGACTTTAATCCAGTACACAGATTACAAGATGATTCTTTATTCATAAATGAGTTTAATGTTATCAATCATTTAGATGAAGAGTTTGGAATATTCACCTCTCCAGAAATATCAACAGACCCAATTACTTACTGGGAAAAGGGTACAATAAAAGTAAATAGTGATTCACAAAGTGATACAGCCTGGAAAACGCTTGCCAGTGATTTTAAAATATACAACTCTCATGATTTTAATAAGCCTGTTGCAACTGAGGCAGCTTTCTTTAAGAAATGTGACGAAATAAATAAATATAGAAACTATGTATTAGATTCTGCATACAAAAGCAAGCTTATATCCAAGGGGTTTTATGACTACTTTAAAACCTATTTCAGAGTGAAATATATAGATGATAAATTTTCTATTATACCTGATAGATATTTACGAGAAGCTCTAAAAGTTCCACTGAGCCTTGATACTAATTTTAATGCAACGACCAGAAGAATATTAAAGGATAATGATTTTGAAATTGAAAAACTATTTAAGTGTGATGAATGTGTACAAGTAGCTGGTTTTTCTCACTTAATAGAGGATTATTTATACAAAAAAATATTCAATGAAAGCAAATACAGAACTATTATGGAAGAGATTTTTGACTATGTTGTAAAAAGCAACGATTTCTCTTCTAAAGTTAAAAATATGTTTTTGTTTACATTAGTACATCATAACAAGGCAATAAAAGATAAAGTAAAGAACTACCCTAAAATATTAGAAAAATTTTACAAAACTTGTACAGATTCTTATTATACCAACTTGTTAAAGACTGAAATTAGCGAAAGAAATTTTTCATTAAATGAAAATGATTTAAAAAATACTTTTTTGTTTAATGAGTATGGGATGAAAACTAGTTTAAAATCAATTTTAGATAATCATAAAGGTAAATACATATACATAGATATGTGGGGGTCAAATTATAAATTATCTACCGAGCATTTAAATAATGCAAAGGATTTATATAATGTTACGTCTACAAAAGACTTTACGGTATTATTTTTCGGATTTGAATCTAATTTCAAAAATTGGAAAAATACTCAAACTAAATATACTTTGCCAAATAACAACTCATATTTTTGGGAAAATGCATTTGAAACCCCATTGGCTAGAAGATTAGGAATCACTTTTTTACAACGCTACGTTATCTTTGACAAAGAAGGCAAGTTGATAGAAAGTAATGCTACGTGGCCAGATGATATGCTTGGAAAAAAATATTACGAAGATTAAAAAGAGAATTACCAACAAATGTTGTGTTGGAGAAATTAAGATATTATGAATACAATTATTGTTTCTGCTTTATTGGGTGTAGTGATGATGTTTAGTGGAATTTTTACTGCTAACAAAAATGTTATAAAAAACATTGCTATTACAGGATTAACGTTTCTATTGTTCGTCAATATTGCTGCAACTTATGGTTGCTGTAATTTGAATATTGACGTGAAAGGAATGTTGGAGTTTGGAAAATTTGGAATGTTCTTTAATTCCATCGCCATATTTTCTACACTTATGTATGTAATACTAAGTGGTAGCGATATTGTTAAAGTTGGCGATAATGCTGCAGAATATTTTACACTTATTTTCTTTGTATTGTGTGGTGTTGCTGTGCTTTCAGCTTACAATAGTTTATTAATGTTGTTCCTTGGTGTTGAAATAATGACTATACCACTATATATTTTAACGGGTGCTGATAAAAAGAATTTAAAAAGTAATGAAGCGTCTTTAAAATATTTTTTAATGGGAGCTTTTTCAACAGGTATTATGCTAATGGGTATTGCATTAATGTATGGTGTAAATGGTAATTTTGGTATAGCGTTTGAAGTTCCTACAACTACTACGCTTGTGCCAAATTATGGTATTTTACTACCGTTGGGCTTGTTGTTTATATTTGTTTCAATGGCATTTAAAGTAAGTGCAGCACCATTTCATTTTTGGACTCCTGATGTTTATGATGGAGCACCATCTGTGTTCACATCTTTTATGGCTACAATAGTTAAAGCAGCTGGGTTTGTGGCTTTTATTAAATTGTTCGAAACTCATTATTTTCAGTTACAGGCATCTTGGAAAATGATATTGCCGTTGGTAATTATCTTAACATTATTTGTTGGAAATATTACAGCAGTTTTTCAGCAAAGTGTAAAACGTATGTTGGCTTATAGTTCTATTGCACAAGCTGGATTTATGTTATTTGCATTGTACAGTAACAACTCATTTTCAAGAGAAGGTATTTTATTGTATAGTGCAGCTTACAGTTTTGCTACAATTGGTGTGTTTGCCATTTTAATAAAAATGAAAGACTACACTTTTGAAGGGTACAATGGTTTGGCAAAAACACAACCAGTTTTAGCTGCAGCTAACACAGTTTTCTTATTATCCTTAGCTGGTATTCCTTTAACAGCAGGCTTTTTCGCAAAATACTATATGCTTACTTCAGTGTTGCAATCTCATAATGGGTTCTTGATGGTAATTATTGCTGTATTGTTTGCTGCAGTTAGTGTGTACTACTATTTTAGAGTAATACAAGCAATGTATTTTAAACAAGGCGATGCTGAAACAACTGAAATTAATGGCAGATTTAAACTTGGATTAATTGTTTTAGCTGCTCTCATTCTTTTACTTGGTATTATGCCAAATGTTTTGTTGCAGTATTTGTATTTTTAGTGTTGCTGTAAAAACATTTCTCACTTTCTCTTTTTGCATTTTACTTTGCATTATGTCTAAGCCATCATTACCACAAGGTACAAGGGATTTTAGTGCCAGTGTTGTTCGCAAACGAAATTATATTTTCAATACAATCAAGACTGTATTTGAGTTGTATGGATTTGAGCCTTTGGAAACCCCTGCAATGGAAAACCTTGAAACATTGATGGGCAAGTATGGCGATGAAGGCGATAAACTTATTTTTAAGATTTTAAATAATGGGTTAGATAATCAAGATAAATTGCAAAAAACGCAAGACGGATTTAATAAAATTATTGAAGGCAAAAGCTCGAAAGATATTACAGAAAGGGCTTTACGCTACGACCTTACCATTCCATTTGCTCGTTATGTTGCAATGAATCATAGTCAACTTACATTTCCTTTTAAACGTTATCAAATACAGCCTGTTTGGCGTGCAGATAGGCCACAACGTGGGCGTTACAGAGAGTTCTATCAATGTGATGCAGATGTTGTTGGCAGCAAAAGTTTATTGAATGAAGTGGAATTGGTAAATATTTATGAAACAGTTTTCGCAAAACTTGGAATTGGTGTTGAGATTAAAATCAATAGTCGCAAGGTTTTACAAGCGTTAGTTGAAATATGTGGTGGTGCAGATAAAATGATTGACATTACTGTTGCTATTGATAAGCTAGATAAAATTGGACTAGAAAAAGTAAAGGAAGAACTAGCTGAAAGAGGGTTAAATCAACAGCAAATAGCAGCTATTGAAACTTATCTTTTAATTGATGGAAATAATATTAAA
>JBMLRA010000299.1:0-2016 GCA_049241265.1 Chitinophagaceae bacterium | reverse complement strand
TTCCATTACCGTCTGAATACATTATATATGGTGATGATGTAAGCATTAGAATTTTCATTTGTTGGCAAAACTACTTGTTTTACTGATTTAATATTTTGCAAATAGTTTATGCTTTCACTTTTTTACTTAGCATAGCAAGTTGTTTAAATAAAAAAGCACCTACTACATTGCAGGTGCTTTACAGTAAACTTTTTCTAGCTATAATTTCACATTTAAACTGAGCATAAGGTTGGTACCTGCCATTGGGAAGTAATAATTTTCAGTAGTTAAAACACCACCATATTGATAACTAAATGTGTATCCATTGGGTTGATATTTTTTGTTAAAAATATTGTTTACGCTTAGCAATAAAAGCATTTCTTTAAATAGTTTGTTTTGTAATTTGTATGTTGCTCGTATGTCTTGGGTGTAATAGCTGTTAAGCATTCTAGCTGTATTTTGAGTGTTGTCTAAATACTGTTTACCCACATATTTCCCAATTAATGCAAACTCAAAATTCTTAAATGCAGTAACATTAATTTGAGCAGAACCTACTGCTGATGGCGATAAAGCTATATCCTTATTATTATGCTTGTTTTCAATTTGCCCACCATTATCATAGTCATCAATAAACTCTGTAAATTCATTTATTTTATTTTGGCTTATAGTAAAATTAGCCGCAGCATTTAGCCATTTTGTAACAACATAACTTCCTTGCAATTCTAAACCCAGCCTGTAACTATTCTCAACATTGGTTCTTGTATAAGCACCCACATCGTTTATTTTGCCAGTAAGTACTAGTTGATCTTTATACAACATATAATAAACTGTTGCTCCAAAACTATATTTGTTTTTTTTCTTCTCAATCCCAAATTCAAAATCGTGTAATTTTTCTGCTTTAGGTTGTGTGGTTGCACTTGCTTCAAAATCATCTCTATTAGGTTCTTTGTTAGCCATAGCATAACTTAAAAATGTTTGCCAGCTATTTTTGTTATAAGTAAAGCCTAGCTTAGGATTCAAAAAATTAAACTTTCTATTTACTACTAAATTTTTGTTGTTTCTAAAACCTGGCATATTATGTTCTACAAAACGATACTGCACATCAGTAAATACTCCTAAATATTTATTAATACTATGTTGTACCTTGGTATAAAAACTTCTTTCATATTTTGTAGCCTTTAAATCGTAGTACTTTTGATTGGGGTCGAAGCCTCCATTTGCTGCCCAAATTACCTGTCCAAAATGTTTGCCTTTATAATTAGTAAGGCTACCACCAACAGTTAAAATATTTTTGTTCTTTTTATACTGAAAAGAAAAAATACTACCATAAAAATCATTGTCAAGCCACTGTTGTTGAATCAAATCTGTTTTTGGGATTGAAGATGTTGTAACACCATAGTCAACATAATTTCTTCCAGCTTTATAGTTTTCATAATAACCCAATCCTTTTGTTAAAAAGGTAGCTATATTAAAACTTAAATATTTATTGACTGTTTGATTATAGAATAGTTGATAGTGTGTTTGAATATAATTGTCAGTTTCATTGTTATAAGGTGTTCCTGGCTTTTCTGTACCTGAAAGATTGAATGTTGGGTTGGTAAACAAGTTTGCCTCTGAAACTCCATTCCAAGCTTGATATGTTTTTTCTTTTCCTGTAAAAAGGTTAAATCGAACCGACGATTTTTTACCAATATATGCAGCAGAAATGGCAGCTGATTGTAGCTTACTTGTGGCTCTGTCAATATATCCATCGCTGCTCACCTGACTCATTCTTGCATCAACAGTAAAGTGGTTATTGATTAATCCAGAACCTGCCTTAACAGTATTTTTCCAAGTGTTAAAACTTCCAAAACTATTGCTCAATTCTGCATATGGATTTTCTATTAGCTCATTTGTAGAAAGATTAATTGTAGCACCAAAAGCTCCTGTTCCATTACTACTTGTGCCAACACCACGCTGAACTTGAATACTATTTAAAGAGGAAGCCATATCAGGTAAATTAACAAAAAAAGTTCCTTGACTTTCTGCATCATTGTA
>JBMLRA010000298.1:0-1715 GCA_049241265.1 Chitinophagaceae bacterium | reverse complement strand
TAATATTACCACAGCAAGTACATATAATGTATTGGCAGCGAGTTTAAGTATAATATCAGCAACCAATACAAGTTTTACAGGTAATGTAGGCAGCACATACACACAACAACTTACTATACGTAATGGAGGTTTAGGCTGTACCAATACAGCATTTATAAAATTAGACCGAGCAGGTGGCACATTTAGTTTTAGTAATCCAAGTGTAGGAACAATAAGTAATGATACATTATTTTTAAATAATGCAGACATGCCAGGTGGCGATGGTAAATGGTGTAATAGTGAAGATGTTACTGTAAGTTACGATGTAACCGTAAACAATTGTACCAACCTAAACCGAGCTGCCCAAGCAGGTTGGGGTTGTGGTGGTAGTAGTTGCCAAGTAAGTACTGCTACTAATAGCAACGTAATTATAAGTAATAGTGTGCCTACATTGGTTTCTTCAATTGTAAATCCTCATTATAATTATTGTTTTGCTGGTGAAAATGTAAAACAAACCGTTCGTATTACAAATAATGGCACAGGTCCTGCTACTAATATCAAAGTTCGCCATCACAATTTTTTCCCAGGGTCATTTCGTACAAGAAATTATTTTGATACTACTGTAACATGGGAGTTAAGAAATAGTAGTGGAGTTGTTATTGGCACTGTGAACAGATTTTCTCCTATTGGAGCATCAATAAACGTGCAGATTGCTGGCTGTGCTACCGTTAGCCGTCTTGAAGAAGTTGAAGGAAACATAGGTGTTACTTTAGCTCCAGGTGACTTTATAGAGTACGATGTTTGGCTTACCGCAGAAAACATGAGTTGTTTAGCATGTAATAGAACAGATGGCCCAAATATTGGTTTTAGAACAAATTTATTTTATCAGAATCAATGTGCTACAAATAATTATACTACAGGTTATACCAATACAATAGGCAGGGCTAATTTTATGATTGATCCAGTTCTTACAGGTCCTGTTGATATTACTGGAAATGTGCCATTTAATTTGAATGTTGAAATTCCAGTTTATTTAGGCAATAATCATCCAAATAATATAGGAAGTATTTACATGGCAATACCAACGGCTGGTACAGGTATTTCTACCTCAGCTACTTCTGTTAGTTTTACAAATGGTGGCAGTACAACCTCTTTGCCTGTATTTACCCGTAACGATACCATTTTTATAAAGTTTCCAAATAATTTGAGTACAAGCGGTAGATCGTTTAATTTACCTTTAATAATAAGTTGTGGTTCTGGAGGGGCTAAAACTATTAATAGTATGTTTTTGTCAAAGTATGATAGTACTTGTAGCCCTACACAAGTAATGAGTTGCGAAACTTTTACTACTAATTTGCATTGTTCCGAACCTTGTCCTAAAGGGGGAGCTACACCTCAATCTTTTGTTTTAAAAAGAATAAATTATGGTTTAGCAGATAATGATAATAATGGTGTGCCAGATGCTTCTGGTTCAATAAACTTAAATTTAATTAAAGATCACAACAGTGTTAATGGTGATACACTGATGGGTATATGGAATATAAAAGTTTTTCCAAATGTTGAGCCTACCGATCCAAACGTAGGTTTAAATTTCAATCATTTATATGTAGATTTTAATCTTGGAGGTACAACAGCTGGGGCAGCTGGTACACTAAATGCTTTGCCAAGTGCACAAGCTACTGTATACCCTGCAGGTGGAGGAGCCTCTTTTACTTGTACTGTAACGCCTGTTGTAA
>JBMLRA010000297.1:0-1428 GCA_049241265.1 Chitinophagaceae bacterium | reverse complement strand
GGAAATTTAACTCCATACCACAACACTGGTTTTTCTAAACATTCTTGCATTTTAGCTAATGTCCACTTAATTTCTTCTAAATTGTTTCCTGCAACTACCACTGGGTCTTCTGTGCAGCTGTGAGGCACTCCGTCGGTGTAATACACTTCGTGAATACAAAAATATACTTCGTCTTTATGTTGGTGTGCCAAAACTCTATTATTCCAAGTTGATTTACTCATTGTTTTTATCATTTTACATGAAACAGCTAGGAGTGGCTACTGTCGAGCTTAATGGGTATTTCGAGGTTTCAGAGTTCCACTCCGTACTACAAACCTTTTTTCCTGCTGTTTCAATTTTTTAACTGTTTCTTTTATCCTACCTTTTCTAAAATTATATTTTCTTTTTCTTTATCAATTTCAGAGATTATGCAATCAATACCATTTTGCTTACACACTTTCATTGTCGTTCCACTTCCTCCAAATGGGTCATAAACTACATTCGGTTTATTAGGTATTGCATCAAGTATGTTTTGCACTATTCCATCAGGCATTACAGCTATGTGGTTTTGATTTTTCCTTTGGTGTGTTGGCACTAATCTCCACACATCAGATAAAGAGTTTTTATTGAGCAACTTTACTTTAGGGTTTTTAGTTAGCCAATAAATCCTTTCTGAAAATGGGAAGAAGCGTATTTTATCACAATTAGCACTTTTACCCATATCCCAAGTAATTTCTTGCTTAATAACAAAATCAGTTTTTAAAAGCCATTCCATTGGATGTATTGCTTTGCCATCTTTAATTCTTACTTTATGGTTATAAAACATACTACCATTTTCAGAAAGTACTCTATAACATTCTTTCAATACTTCAATTTGCCATTTTTGGTAATCAGGCTCTTTCATATCATTGTTGGCATAGCTTCCAAATTGCAATCGGTTACTGTGCATCTTACCTATATTATAAGGCGGTGAAGTAATAATCAAATCAATGCTATTATCTTCAAATCGTTTTAGCGTTTCTTCGCAAGGTTCCAAATATATCATTCTACTTTATTTTAAATTTTTAATTTTCCCACCACACAAAAAAGAGTAATGTTTCTTTTTTGTACAATTTTAAATTAACTTCCAACTCCAATCCCAACTATTTTCACTTTTATCTTGGCAAGTAAATATATTGTAAGCGGGTCTCCAACTACAAATATGAACTGTATCAGTTGGTGATTTAGCTAAAAGTTCAATATTGTGTGGAGGTTCTTGTTCCATAACAGAAATAAAACGACTACTGTCACCAAATAAACCTAGTATCTCATCTGCTTGTTCAAATGGTGTTTTGTGAGAATGTGTGATTATTTCTACTATTTTCTGTTTTATATTTTCCATACTTTAAATTTTAAATATTTCTTCTGCAAAGATACAACTATTTTTTATATTACAAAACAAAAAAGGCA
>JBMLRA010000296.1:0-68866 GCA_049241265.1 Chitinophagaceae bacterium | reverse complement strand
AAAATTCTAATGCTTACATCATCACCATATATAATGTATTCAGACGGTAATGGAAATATTTATGAAGATACAACATTGTATGCAATGGGTCGTGCAGGTTGGGATGCCTTAGAGGTGCCTGTTGAAGATTGGATTGAATTGCCTGATGGTGGAAATTTATATGAATTACCAGGAAGAAGAGGTATTGGTATAGATGTTAAAAGTGGTGAAATGCGTTTATGCGAAAAAGGCTGGGCTGTTGCAGCATTTATTCCACCTGCACACACAGGCTTGTACATAGCTGCTTATGAAACACAAGAAGAAGCACCAACTCTTCCTTTGTTTTGCTACACAGCCGCCGCTTGGTTTGATAATAAATTCTACGTTCCGGCTGTTAGAATTGAACAAGATATAAGACAAGAATGTGCAGGATATGATGATGAAAAAATTCAAACTGGTACACAATATTTACTTGAAAATTACAAGCACAACAGGCTGGTTAAGCACTTAATGGAAAATTGCTGTTTAACATACAACTGTCCTGCAGCACGTAATTTGTCATTAGGCAGATGGGAATGTCCAGTTCCATCTTCACCTGCCTGTAATGCAAATTGTATTGGTTGTATTTCTTTTCAGCCAATTGAAGAAGAAATTGTTTCTACACAAGATAGATTAACATTTAAACCAACTGCTGAGGAGATTGTTGAGTTTACAGTACCACATTTAATGAATGCACCTTTTCCATTAGTTAGTTTTGGGCAAGGTTGTGAAGGAGAACCATTATTAATGTGGGAAACCATTAAAGAGTCTATTCTAGAAATTAGAAAGCATACTGATAAAGGAAGTATCAATATTAATACAAATGGTAGCAAGCCAGATGCAGTGAAAGCCCTTTGTGAAGCTGGTTTAAATAGTATAAGGGTTAGTACCAACTCTGCACAAAAATCTATTTATACACCTTATTATCGCCCTAATAATTATCAATTCGAAGATTTAATCGAGAGTTTAAAAGTAGCAAGAAGTTATGGTGCTTGGACGAGCATTAATTATTTTGTTTTTCCTGGAATGACTGATACTGTTGAGGAATATGAAGCTTTACGAAAGCTTATTATTGAAACAGATTTATGTATGATTCAATGGAGAAATTTTAATATTGACCCTGATTGGTATTTGGGTAAAATAGGCATTACTGAAACTCCAGAAATGCTTGGTATTGGTCAAATGATGGAATTGATAAAAGAGGAATTCCCCAATTTAAAATTTGGTTATTTTAATCCACCTATCGAAAGAATTA
Organism: Chitinophagaceae bacterium; assembly: GCA_049241265.1. Lineage (GTDB taxonomy): Bacteria > Bacteroidota > Bacteroidia > Chitinophagales > Chitinophagaceae > CAIVPM01. Next base: position 67,593 of record JBMLRA010000296.1, on the reverse strand, counting down.
AAGGAAACTACGATGTTGATTTTGCTCATTAATATTTAACTAATTACTCATCAGAAATACATAATATCAGTTCCCTCGCATTAAAAGGTTACGGCGAACAAAAAAACAAGTACTTCAAAATTTAGCAAAACTAAAAGCCAATATTGATGAATTATCGACTTTAAAAGCTTTGGAAGCATTCGATAAAAAATTCAAAGAATAATTTTCCGTTTACAATTAGCATAGAGTTAAACGTAAACCTTTTGAAAAGAAATAATTACTAAACAATTTCTCACCATATATCTGTTTAGAGAGGCTGTCTCAAAACTCTGAGGCAGCCTCTTTTTATTTGGAGAGGTGATGAAGAAATTTTTCGTAGAACCAATTCTCAAATTCTTCGTTTTACTTTTTAGACGGTCACATAATTATTTATATAAATACAATTTTTAAAAGGCATTAATAAAAAATACGGCAATACAAAGTTTTGAACTTGCCATTATTATTTTCTTAATGAATCTTTATTTTAATAATAGTTGCAATGAAATAAAACACCACGAATTAAACCACACAGCATTCATTTTATAATAAAATATCACTCGCCTAACTTCTATCAACTAAAAATTTTAGATAGGTAGAATTTTTAATATACCTAAATACATTTTATTTCGTTTATTTAGTAGCAATGATTATTTAAATGTCTGAAAATTACTACTCATATTACGAAAGTCCAATTGGCTTAATAAGAATTGGAGGAACCGAAACTTATATTTCGGAGGTTATGTTTGTTGATGATAACAAAAACATCCAATACGGTGAACCTGGAATTAGCGATGTAATTCATCAATGCACAGAGCAACTAATTGAATTTTTTCAAGGGAAAAGAAAAACCTTCGATATTCCAATTCATCAAGAGGGAACAGAGTTTCAAAAAAAAGTATGGAGTAAATTAACTGAAATTCATTATGGAAAAACAATTAGTTATTTAGACCTAGCCAAAAAAATGGGCGATGAAAAAGTCATTAGAGCCGCAGCATCTACAAACGGTAGAAACAAAATTGGAATCATTGTACCTTGCCATAGAGTTATTGGTACGGACAAAAAATTAGTTGGTTATGCAGGTGGTTTATGGCGAAAAAAATGGTTGTTACAGCTAGAGTTTAGAACAACTCACGGAATTCAAACCTTATTTTAAAACTGTAAATAAATTGGTAAAATAGGTTCTGCCGATTTGAAATAACCATATACTAAAACAAATACAATAAACACAAATAAATATCCTAAAATACCTTCTTTTTTTAAGTTGCTTGTTATTTTTTCAGAAAACAGTTTAGGGAATAAATGAAAGATTAACCCCAATAATATCATAAGTATAACTGCTTGGTAATTTAACCAAAACTCCCCTAATTTATTAAGTGCAAATTGATGTTTAATTTGTCCAAACATTGCTTTAGCTTTACTAATATTTTCAGAGCGAAAAAATATCCACGTAATACAAACAAACTGGAATGTAATAAAAGCAGCAAATGCGTTATACAATTTCGTTGTTCTAAAATTACTTAGTACATATTTCGACTTGCCAATCCATAATTTGTGTAATGCAAGTGCAACACCATGCATTATACCCCATATAATGTAAGTAAAATTAGCACCGTGCCACAAACCCCCAATAAGCATTGTTATTATAAGGTTATAGTATTTTCTTAATGTTCCTTTTCTATTGCCTCCTAGTGGTATATAAATATAATCTTTTAACCAACTAGAAAGAGAAATGTGCCAACGCTTCCAAAATTCCGTGATATCCTTACTTTTATATGGCAGATTGAAATTATCAGGAATATTAAAACCTAACCATTTTGCTAAACCTATTGCAATATTGGTATAACCACTAAAATCGCAGTAAATAACAACAGCAAATCCGTAAGTTGCTATTAAACACTCCAAGCCACTGTACCTTGTTGGTTCATCAAATACATAATTAACAAAGTTTGCCGATATGTAGTCTGATATAATAAGTTTTTTAAATAAGCCCGTAATAATTAAATAAAATCCTTTACTAAAATCGTCTTCGCTAACGTAATAAGGTTTACTTATTTGTGGTAAAAAGTCAGCAGCCCTAACAATTGGACCCATTACTAATTTTGGAAAAAAAGAAAGAAACAATAAATAGTCGATAAAACGCCTTGCAGGTAATATTTTTCTTTGATAAACATCAATCATATAGCTAATGCTTTCAAAAGTGTAAAACGATATGCCAATAAGTGTTGTAACCTCAAGTGGCTTAATATTATTACCTATAAAATCATTGTAAGTGTTTAATATAAAATTGAAGTATTTGAAGTAAATTAACAGACCGATATTAAAACTTAAACCCACCCATAATAAAATTTTCTTACTTTTTTTACTTGGTATTTCATAAATTAAATTTCCAATAAAAAAATCAACAATTGCCGACGCTATAACTAGTAGAACAAATGCTCCACTTGATTTGTAAAAAAAATACAATGAAAACAAACAAAATAACCAAGTTCTAATTTTGTAATTATTCTTAAATGCATAATAACTGCTAATGAATGCAGCAAAAAAATATACAAAAAAGCCACTACTAAAAAGCAGGGGATTGTCTTTATTGTAAAGAAATTGATTAAAAAATGCTGTAAAATCTATCACAGAAATTCGTGCAATTAATTGGGTTCAAATATATATTTGAAACAGTAATTGCAATTGGTTGTTATTTTATGGTGTATAACTAGTTATGTAAATGCTTTAGTTGGCGACTTTATATTTCAGCTACATTAATAAAATATTTATTTTTCAATAAAATTGGCATCGTTTTCGCATTATGCAATATCAAAAAAACAACTTCACTTATTTTTGATTTGGTAAACATCACTATATGAAAAGAAAAATTTTATCTCTCTTATCTTTATTAATAGCAATAATATCGTTTTCTCAAAAAAATAGTATAGAATATTATACTAAACAAGCTCCTTTTGCAATGCCAAAAGTTGAGCAACCAAAGTTTAGCAATAAAACTTTTAATATAAAAGATTTTGGTGCAATTCCTGATGGAAAAACTTTAAATACTCAGGCATTCGCAAAAGCAATTATTGAATGTAATAAAAGTGGTGGAGGCATAGTTTTGGTAAATGAAGGAACTTGGCTAACAGCACCCATTGAACTAAAAAGTAATGTGAATTTACGTTTAGATAAAGGAGCAGTTATACAGTTTACGACAGATCATACACAATATCCAATAATAAAAGCTGGAGGCACAAGTACAAGTTATACACCAGCTTCACCAATTTACTCTTATGATGCTGAAAATATTGCCATTACCGGTGAAGGTATTATTGATGGTGCTGGGGACAGTTGGAGACAAGTAAAAAAAAGTAAAGTTTCTGTAGGTGTATGGGCAGAATTAAATAAAACTGGGGTTCTTAGTAATGATGGCAAAATTTGGTGGCCAACAAAAGAAGCTATGAATGGTGAAGATTATTTGAAAAATGCAAAAAAAGAAAAAGGAACATTAACGGCCGAGGATTATTTACCTGCACGAGATTTTTTAAGACCTCATATGGTTTATTTCGTAGGTTGTAAAAACATACTTATACAAGGTGTTACCATTAGAAATTCACCAAAATTTGTTTTTTACCCAAGTAGGTGCAATAATTTAACAATTGATGGAGCAAATATTTTTAACGATTGGTGGGCTCAAAATGGAGATGGGATTGATATTAGTGCATCTAAAAATGTGGTGATTTACAACACAACAGTTAGTGTTGGTGATGATGGCATTTGTATGAAGAGCAGTGGAAAAAATGGTGGCACAGATGATGCTAATTTAGAGAATATTTTAATAGCAGAATGCACTGTTTATAGAGCTCATGGGGGTTTTGTAATTGGAAGTAATACTGATGGTGGAATGAAAAATATTTATGTTACAAATTGTAACTTTATAGGTAGTGATATTGGTATTCGTGTAAAAAGCAACGCTGGTAGAGGTGGTAAAGTGCAGAATATTTATTGCGATAACATTAAGATGAGCAATATTGTAAATGAAGCTATTTCCTTTGATACCTACTATGAGGATGTAGTTGCTGGAAAAGATAAAGTTGTAACAACAGCTAAGGATAAAATTCCAGAATTTACAAATTTTTACTTAAGCAATATTACTTGCGAAGGTGCTGCAACTGCAATTTATATTAATGGATTACCAGAAATGCCAGTACACAATATTTATTTCGATAATGTAAATATTACTGCAAAAAAGGGTTTTGTAGCTAATTTTGCCCAAGATATTGACTGCTCTAAATTAAAACTGAATGCCAGCAAACCATTGTATAAATTAGAGAATACAAAAAATATTACTGGAATAAATTAATATTCCCAAATAATCAACTTAACTATTTCCTCAAGATATTGTTTGTCGATTTCATTGAATTCATTGTAATTCACACTGTCTACATCAAGTATAGCCACCACATTATTTTGATGGAAAATTGGTATTACAATTTCACTTTTTGATAAACTACTGCAAGCAATATGTCCTGGAAATTTTTCAACATCTGGAACCATTAAAGTAGTTTCCTGCTCCCAAGCTGCCCCACAAACTCCTCTACCTTTTTTTATTCTTGTACATGCAACAGGTCCTTGAAAAGGTGCAAGTACAAGTTCATTATTTTTTACCAAATAAAACCCAACCCAAAGCCAATTAAATTGCTCTTTCAATGCTGCAGTAATATTAGCAATATTTGCAATTAGATCATTTTCGCCTGATAATAATCCCTTAATTTGGGGTATTAGTGAGATGTATTGTTCTTCTTTAGTTCCTTTTGATATTGATAAATCTTCAGCCATTTTTAATAATATTAATTTAATTTGCGAAATTAAGAGTATAGGTTTTTGCGTTGCATTTTGCAAATGATTAAATGCAAAAAAATAGCCATCCTATAGAAATAGGACGGCCTCTAACGATTGCTTGCCATATGAAATTCTTAAAGTTTCTATCGGTGCAATCAAAACCGTTTAGAAACTGAATTAATTAGTGTTTTGGAGCTTCAACTGGAGCAGCAGGAGCAGCTGTAGTTGTATCTTTTTTAGTTGTATCAACTTTAGGAGCTAAAGCAGCTAAAGAATCAGCAGTTGCTTTTTCAGCATTTGCTTTTGCAGTTGAATCAGCTACTGCTTTTGCGGCATCAGCCTCTGCATTGTTACAAGCTACAAATCCTACGATTGCGATTAACGCTAATACTTTTTTCATTTTTTGTTGTTTTATTTTGTTAGTGATTTAAAGTTAATACCACACAGTAATAATAAGTAACCCGTCTTTTTTATTTTTTTTTAAATATTTTTTTTAGACATTGTTTGGGTTACTTTTACTGCCACTATAGTATAAACATTAGCAAAGTGAAATCCGAGTTAAACGAACAAGCATTATTGTCAGGATTGGCTAACAACGACTCGAAAGCCATTGAGACCATATATAAACAAAATTATAATATGGTTCAATCTTTCATTCTTAACAATAATGGTACTTATGACGAAGCTCGAGATATTTTTCAGGAAGCGATGATTGCTCTGTATGAAAAAACAAAAAGCGAATCATTTGTTCTAACCTGTAAAATTAACACATATGTATATTCCGTATGCAGGAGGCTTTGGCTCAAACGCCTTCAACAATTGGGAAAATTTAGTGGCTCGGTTGAAAGCCTTGAAGAGACTATTTCGGTTGAAGAAGATCTTGAAATACATAGAAAGAGAAACGCCGAATACAATATAATGGAACACGCCTTAGGTAGTATGGGCGAACCTTGTAAAAGTCTTCTAGAGGGATATTATATTAAAAAGCAAGATATGCAAACGCTAGCAAAAGAGTTTGGTTATACTAACGCTGATAATGCAAAAAACCAGAAATACAAATGTTTAATGCGTTTGAAAAAATTGTTTTTTGCTCAATATAATATAGGCGAATAAAGTATTAAAGATTTAATAAGTAAGATTTAATTTTTGAAAGTATTCAATATTACATCTTCAATATATCATTAACAATGGAGGATATTCTTTTACAGCAAGCTATTGAACGCTATTTGGATGGTACAATGTTACCAGCTGAAAAAGCATATTTCGAGGAACTTAGACAAAATACTCACGAGATTGACCAAATGGTGGTTGAACATAGTATGTTCTTGCATCAAATGGATAATTTTAGTGGTAGAAAAAATCTGCAATTAAACTTATCAGAAGTACACACTAAGTTACTTTCAATGGGTGATATTAACGAAGGTGGTGAACAAACTGCAAAATCAAAAGTTGTAAGTATTTGGAACAGATACAAAAAAGTTACAACTATTGCAGCAGCAGTTGGTGGTGGTATTGCTTTAATGATTAGCTCTCTTGTTGCTTATTTTAATCCAATTTCTCCAGATATTACTAAACTTGGTGTACAATTAAAGCAACAACAAAATCAAATTGCTGTTTTAAATAGTGAAATTATTAAAAGTAAAATTCCTACAAAAGCTGAAATTAAAGGTGGAGGCTCTTCATTTTTAATTGATGGTAAAGGATACTTAGTTACTAATGCCCACGTTTTAGATGGAGCTACTTATGCAAGTGTATTTAGTGAGGATGGAAAAGAGTATAATGCAATAATTGCTTACAAAAACAATGAAAGTGATTTAGCAATATTGAAGATTGAAGACGAAGAGTTTGAACCCATAAAAAATCTCCCTTATGGCATTAAAAAATCAAACGCTGATTTGGGAGATGAAATTTTTACAATAGGGTTTCCTAATTTTCCAAGAACAGACGTAGTTTATAATGTTGGTTATTTAAGTTCTATTAAAGGATTTAATGGGGATACCGTTTCTTGCCAAATTCAAATGAATGCAAATCATGGAAATAGTGGTGGTCCAGTTTTTAATAAACGTGGTGAAGTTATTGGTGTTTTAAGTACTAAGCTTTCAAAGGCAGATGGTGTAAGTTTTGCTATTAAAAGCAAAAATATTTATCAGCTAGTTGATGATTTTAAGAAGTCTGACTCTACTGCTACCAATATAAAAATATCTACATCTACTTCTATTAATGGAGATGAAAGAACTAGTCAGGTTAAAAAAATTGAAAGCTATGTTTATATGGTAAAAGCTTACAGAAAATAGTTATAATAAATAGTGTTTAAATAAAAAGACCCTTTGGAGTTCCATTTCTAAGGGGTCTTTTTATTTTGAAAGTATTTTATCAAATCGTTTAATATTCACATTCTTATTTATAGTTGAATTCCCATTTAAATGTTCTACTAATTCATTAGCAAAATATGGAGCAAGCGAACAACCTTTAGTTCCCATTCCATTTAATATTCCAATTTGATTGTGTATGGGATGAAAACCAACGAATGGCCTACGCTCTATGTTTGCAGGTCTTACACTTGCTAAATGCTCAATTGTTTTAAAAGGAATTTTAAGCCATTGACTTAAACAAGTTTCAGTTTTTTGTCTAAATAATTCTGTAGGATTTGGGTGTTCAAATTTCCATTCGTAACTGCTGCCTACCCAGAATGAATTATCTTGCCAAGGCACAAAACTCATATTTGTTTTGTAAATATTATTTCGGGGCAAATCATTTATTTCCACTATTAATGCTTCACCTTTATTTGGAGCATAAGGCAATAATTTAAACCAAGGACTATTTGCACCATTTACACCATCACAAAAAATAATTTTTTTAGCTTTAATATCTTTATAGAAAATAAATTCTGATTCTAGTTTCAATTGCTCTGCATCAAAGCATTCTTTAATAAGAGCCTTATTGACAATTAGTTTTTCACGATAGATATTTAAAAAAATATTCACATCTATTAACCAACAGGGGTGTATTTCTCCTGCACCCAATGGGTTATTAAAATAATTATCAAATTGATTTTGATTTTCTAATAATGATAAATAGGTAGTCTCTTGCGGTAATCTTTCCTCAAAAGCTAGCTTCATTTGTGGTGTTGTATGAAAATCAATAATATTAGTTTGATCAATTAGCGAACATTGAAATTCTTTTTCAAAGTTTTTATATGCATTTACTGCAAATGGCATTACTTCCTCGATCATCCAAGTTCTAACAAATCGTCTTCCAGTAATTGGGTTTATAACGCCACTTGCTACTTTACTTGCACTATTTTCTTTTGCCTCATCAATAACAATATGGCTAATATTTTTTTTAGTTAAATAATAACTTAAAAAACTACCACATATTCCTTGTCCAACTATTATGTATTCTACTTGCAATGTATAAAATTTCAAGATTTATTTTGGGTTTGTTAACTTAATATCCAATACCCATTCACTATTTTCCATTCACTAACTCAACTTCTCCAACTAAAAATACACTACCACAAACTAATATTAAATCTGTATCAATAGCTCTGTTTTTAGCATCTTGTAAAGCAATATTTACATCTACAAAAACACTTCCTTTTAAAGAGTATTTATTAGCTAATGCTTGTAAAGCTTCTTCTTGTAATGCACGCTCTATTTGAGCTTTGGTAAAATAATATGTTGCAGTTTTGGGTAATAACTGCAATACTGCATCAACATCTTTATCTTTTACCATACCAATTACAATGTGTAAGTTGGTAAATGATGTTTGTTGTAATTGGTGTACAATTTGTTTAATTCCATCAACATTATGCCCAACATCTAAAATTACAGTAGGTTTTTCATTTACACATTGCCAACGCCCCATTAAACCTGTAATTTTTTTAGTTTCGGATACTGCTTTTTTGATGCTATCGTCATCAATTTTCCAACCTAGTTTTCGTAGTTGATGACAAGATTCTAAAACAGTTATTAAATTTTTTGTTTGATACAAACCAGTTAAATCTAGGCTGTAGATTTCTTCATGCCCATCATCTTTTCTGCTAATAACTACATTTAAATTATTAATATTATTTGAATAGCTTTTGATAGAATAATTATCTTGAGAAAAGAAAATAGAAGCCTTTGCTGCATTAGCTTTATTTATAAAAACGTTTTTAGTTTGTGATAAATATTCACCAATAACAACTGGCGTATTTTGCTTAATAATACCAGCTTTTTCGTAAGCAATTTTTTCTAAGGTATCACCTAATAAATTGGTATGATCTAAGCCAATATTTGTAATAATAGAAAGTTCAGGAGAAATAATATTTGTACTGTCTAACCTGCCACCTAAACCAGTTTCTATAATGGCTATATCTATCTTTTGCAAAGCAAAATACTCAAATGCCATAGCTACAGTAAGCTCAAAAAAAGAAGGATTAATTTCTTCAATTAAAGGCTTCATTTTTTCAATAAAGTTCACTACAAAACTTTCATCACACATTTTGCCATCAACTTTTATTCTTTCTCTAAAATCTTTCAAGTGCGGCGATGTGTACAGCCCAGTTTTATAACCAGCAGTTTGCATAATAGCAGCTAATAAATGGCTTGTACTTCCTTTGCCATTTGTGCCAGCAATATGTATAGATTTAAACTTGTTTTGTGGGTTGGCAATTGAATTGCAAAGCTTTAGGGTATTGGTTAAATCTGCTTTGTAAGCAGCAGCCCCAACTCTGCTAAACATTGGTAAACGGCTAAATAAATATTCAATAGTCTGTTGGTAGGTCATTATTAATTAACCTTTAAATCGAAAACAATGGTTCCATTTTGTTCCTCAGCACCACTGTTAAATTTAATTTGGTAAGCCTTTTTTATTGCGATTTGCCTGTTAGTAGTATTTGTTGTAGTAGTTCCCTTTGGATTAACAATTGCAGAAGTCACTTTTCCAGTAGCATCAACCATAATATCAACTGCAACTTTTGAGTTTTCATTAAAGTCATCCTCGAATTTTGGCATCACTGCAATTTTTCTTCCAGTTAAACCGCTTTTTATTTTAATTCCACCGTTACCTCCACCTGGTCCATAAGTATTACTGTTAGGGTTACCATTAGGAACACCTTGATTTCCATTGCCACCAGCGATTCCTTGATTTTTTATTCCGTTATATGTATCGCTATTATTACCACCAGAATTATTTTTTGTGCCACCAGCAAACACTGCTTTAGGTGTTGGGGGCTTAGGAGTAGGATTAATTACTGGTTTTACTGGTGCTTTAATAATTGGAGCAACTGGTTTTACAACAGGAACAACCGCTTTTGTGGGTGTGCTATTTATTACTTCATCGCCTTTATCATCAACATTATCATTCGTTGTGTTTTGTTGTGTTGCAGGAGCAGGGTTACTATTTTGTTCTTGTGCAGGTTCGCCAGGTGCTTGTGGTTCAACATTCCCTAATCCGGTTTCACTATTGCCTAAATTAACTTCAATACCTTCATTAACCAATGTTGGAGGTATAGTTGGTAAAGACCAGGTCACCAAAAAGAAAAGAAAAAAAATAATAGCACAAATGAGTAATGTAAGAATTAGTGCTTTAATGTTTTTTTCTCTCTCAAAATTTTTATCAATATTAATACTTGTCATTAAAAATAATATTATTTAAATAACGATGCTTTGCATTACAATATTACATAAGCAAATTATAAATATGAGTTAAAATTATTATCAATGTTGTTTATATTGTACATCATATAGCTGTATCACATGAAGCACAAGTTTCACTTTTTCTTCAATTTTCATACTTTTGGGTGAACACCCACTTATTACAACTAAATATTTTTACCACATAAACTAAAAGTATGAAAAAAATTATCCCCTTAATAGTTCTTTTATTTGTTTATGTAACAACAAAAACTCAAACTGTTGCTAATGTTGAAAATGTTTTTGGTGGCACTATCAATGCCATTAAGGGGGCACCATTAAATAATTCTGGTACCGATACATTTAGAATTGTAATATCTACCCAAAGTGCTAACTCAATTTTTTATGCCAATGCTATTATTCCTTTAACTGGGGGTACAGTATATTTAGATTCATTTATGGTGTTGCCAAGTGCAAGTTCAAATGCAGGTTTAGGAAGTGGCATTCAAAAAATTGCATATCATCAAACTTCACAAAAAATATTCTTTATATCGCTTGGCAATATTTACTCATCTAGTTTAACTGCCACTGCTGCCACAGCCATTACCACAAGTGGTGGCTATACAGATTTGATTGTTAAAGGCGATAAAATATTTACACTTTCAAACAATGGTGGAAGTACTTTTTCGATTGGAAACTTGGACGCAAGTGGTAATGTAACTATTATTTCAACAACTACTATTGCTGGTACTCCATACAGTTCAATTATAGCTGGCTACGACGATAAATTATATGGCTTTATTGGTGGAAATGACCCACAGGCTATACAATTTGGAGGCACTTTTTCTACTGGAATTAATCTTGCCTCAACTACAATTGACCCAATGCCGTCTATACCAGCCTCAGGTATTTGGGGTGCAATGAATGTTTATACAGATGGAACTGTTTTTGTTGGTGGAAATGATAATACTGGAAAATTGATTGCTAAAACCACAGCATTCAATACAGCTTATACTACAATTTTAACAGGTATTGCTGGTATTGCAGGTTACAATATTGATTTTAGACCCACAACATTGGGTAATTATTATGTTTATTTTGGTAGTGCATATAGCAATAATAAGGGTTCATTAGGCAGCTGGTTAAATTTTGGAAACACAAGTTTCGAAACACATCCAAATGATGGTGCTGTATTCTTTGCTAGAGAAAATTCAATTACAGGTGGTGTTGTCTTTTTAACAACTGATCAAGGCTTAGGCATTAGTAAAAATAGTGGCTCCATTATAACTGAAGTTGATAATGGCATTAATGCAGTTCAGGTAAACGATTTTGATATGGAAGCTACAAAAAATGTTGGTTGGCTTGCAAGTAAAACAGGAATAAGATATGTTACAAATTATAACACTGCTGCTAAGTCATGGAGTAATGCCATTTTTCCTAATAATGATGGTTCGCCTTATTACTCATGCGAAATGGTAAATGCTGATACTGTTTTTGTGGGCAATTCAAGAGTCTATAAAACAAACAATAGAGGCAACAATTGGAATCAAATTTTTACAGCAGAAAATGCTCCATACAATTTTGGCAATTACAGTCCACGAATAACATCTTTGGCTGTGGGTGGCAATAGTAATGAAATTATTTTAGCAGGATATAAATTATACAATGGTGCAAGAGGTGGCGTTTTTTATTCTTTAGATAAAGGAAATAGTTGGAATCAATTATTAATAAATGCAAGTGTTATTGGGCAAGATGTGAATGTGAATGATATTGAAATGACCATTGATAGTGGCCAAATAGTTGCATATATTGGTGTAGATTATGATAATTCAACATCGCCCATTATTAAGGGAATGTATAAAGCACAATGGAATGGAACTATCTGGACCGTAAGTTCAGAACCAATTTATGCAGCTAGTTCATCTCTTATAACAGTTAACGATATTCATATTGTTAGTAAAGATACCATTGTCGCTGTTGGTGCTTTTTATAACCCTACTTTGCATAGAGAATACCCAATTCATTTTGCCATTAGCAGAACAATAAAAAACACTTGGAGTAGCAGTGTTGTGGATACTGGCAGGGTAGGAGGATACAATGCAGTTTCTTGGAATGGTGATACTATTTTCTATTCTTACAGTAATAAAATTTATTGGGATATTATCAAGTTTCATTCAACATACACATCAAGAAAAGGGGAGGCATTGTACTATAGTGTTCCTGTTGGTACTGAAATTAATGTGCTATTTTATGATGAACTATTGGCAGGTACTGAAACTGATATTCGTTCTGTTCGTGGTGCAGGAACTGTAAAAACAAATACCACACTTGCTACAAATAAACGTGGTTGCACTAATTCTGTGATTAGTGGAGGTAGCCCTGCTGGAGGAGTGTATTATATTGTTGATACTACTGCTGATGGGTACATTAGAGAAGTAAATGGAGATTTTAATATTTTGTTTGCTGTTAAAGGTGTTTTAACTGGCGAAAGTTCGTCATCATTTACAAGCAATTCAAATGCTTTGGCTGCATTTCCTACGTTAGTTATTGTAGCTTTTGATGTAATTACAAATTACCCTAGCACATCGGGCACCATTATTATTGCATACAGCGATGCAAGTTTATCTGCATCGTCAGACACAAGTGTAACAAATGTTTCAGCTAGCTCTGCTATTAGTGCTATAACTGGTGCAAGCCATAGTTGTGGACCAATAAACGCAACATCATATTTATACAATTCAACCTCTGGAGGAACTTGGACAAGTAGCAATGTAAATGTTGCAACAATGAATAATTCAGGAAAAATTACTGTTACAGGATTAGGATCAACTGTAGTAAATTATACAGTTAATAATACTAATGGATGTTCAAGCATTGCTACAACCAATTTTGTAGTTAGCGGTGTACCTAATGTGCAACCTATTACTGGCACAAATCAAGTTTGTGTGGGTGCATCTGCTCAGCTAAATAACAATACTTCTTTACCAATTAATACTACTGCTGCTTGGGAAAGTATTGCAGGTAGAGCAACAGTTTCAAACACAGGTCAAGTTACTGGCACTAGTGCAGGAACTGCAGTTATTAAATATACAGCTACAAATCAATATGGTTGCAGCAGTTTTGCAATGTATAATATTGTTGTAAATGCTATACCTGCTGTTCCTTTGGTTTCTTATGCAATAGGAACCATTAATCCACAATATGGTGCACCTGCTGGAGGGTTTTGCAGGGGAAAAACGTTTAGTTTAATTGGCTCTCCTAATGGAGGTGTTTTTAGTGCATCTGGTGCAGCAAGTGTTACAAACGCTGGTGTTGTAACTATTGATGCTTTAGGGGCTGGTAGTATTACTTATAAATACACCAATGTACAAGGCTGTTCAAACAAAAGAATTATTACAGGAAATGGAGTTGTTTGTGCTTCAAGAAGTGCAAACAGTAATGAGAAGTTTGCAATTGGTAATATTGATTTTGTGATGTATCCCAATCCTGCACGTTCACAATTTACCATTTATCAATCACAATTAATTGGTAGTGGAACTATTGTTGTTACTGATTTATATGGCAAGAAAGTTAAAACACAATTATTAAGCATTGGAGATAATATTGTTGATGTTACTATGCTTAGTAAAGGAATATATTTTGTTAGCGTTGTAACTAACGCACAAAAAAATACACAAAAACTAATTATTGAATAAATAATATCTTGTACCTAGAATTTAAATTGATTCAAATAGCAAAAACTTATTAAAGTCTAACACTATCTCATTTATTTTGCAAATGCTTTTCCAAATAAGGGAGGCTAAATAAAAAGTTTCGTAAAACTAAACTGCGATGCTTTTGCAATAATAAAAAGTATGAATAAACAACAACCAATTGTAGGTATTGTGATGGGTAGTGATAGTGATTTGCCCATTATGCAATCGGCAGCAGATATATTAAATCAATTTAATATTCCATTTGAATTGACGATAGTGTCGGCACATCGTACACCTTTACGACTTGTTGAATATGCAAGCAAAGCCAAAGAAAGAGGATTAAAAGTAATTATTGCTGGTGCTGGTGGTGCAGCACATTTGCCAGGTATGATTGCAAGCATAACCAACATTCCTGTTGTGGGTGTTCCTATTAAAAATAAAAAATCATTGAGTGGTATTGATAGTGTGTTAAGTATTTTGCAAATGCCAGATGGTGTTCCTGTTGCTACAGTAGCATTAGATGGAGCAAAAAATGCAGGATTGTTAGCAGCACAAATTATTGCTACATTCGATGATTCGATTTTTACTTCATTAGAACTTTATAAAAAGCAATTGGAAACCGATGTTGCAAAAAAAGTATCAAAATTAAAAGAAGATTGGAATAACGACTTTGATTTATAGTAATCCCTTTTAAGGCTTACAAATATAATTTTATGAAAAAAATTATCATTGCAATTGATGGCTATTCTTCATGCGGAAAAAGCACATTGGCTAATCAACTTGCAAAAGAACTAAACTATATTTTTATTGATAGTGGGGCAATGTATAGAGCTATTACATTATATTGTTTACGAAATCATATTGATTGGAACAAGCATAAAGAAATTGTAAAAGCAGTAACCGAAATTCATTTAGATTTTGAACATAATGAAGAAGACAATAAAAGCCATATTTTTTTAAATGGAGAAAATGTTGATGCTTTAATTAGGGATATGCTAGTTAGTGAAAATGTAAGTGCTGTTTCTACGATTAAAGAAGTTAGAGAATTTGCAGTGGCACAACAGCAACAAATGGGGAAAAAGAAAGGCATTGTAATGGATGGGAGAGATATTGGAACAACTGTTTTCCCTAATGCAGCCCTAAAAATATTTGTTACTGCAGATATTGCAGTTCGAGTAGAACGAAGGTTTAAAGAAATGTTACAAAAAAATATTGTAGCATCTATTGAGGAGGTTCAAAATAATCTTGAAATGAGAGATTATATCGACAGCAACAGAGAGTTTAGCCCATTGCGAAAAGCAGACGATGCAAAGGTTTTAGACAATAGTATGCTTACAAAAGACGAACAATTAGACATCGCATTGTCTTGGGCTAAGGAAAAAATATTTGCATAAAAAATATCATTTTTAATTTAAGTAATAGTTAGTGGCAGCAAATTTTACAAGCAATATTTCAGCAAGATGGAGTAATAGTTGGAACAATGCTGAATTTAAAAAAAAGTTGATTATAGGGTTATTTTTATTGGCTATTTTACTAGCTACATTTCCTTTGTTTTTTGATGCTATCGAAAGAAGAGATGGTCATCAAATTAACGATTGGTTACTTAACAAGTTGCCTGCTGTAAATCTTTCATACCCAATATTTGGTATCATTTGGTTTTGTGCTATTTTAACTATAACCCAAGCAATAAAAAATCCAAATTTTTTTTTGTTATTTATGTGGGGGTTCATTTTGTTGTCGCTCTCAAGGATAGTATCCATTACAGTAGTTGCATTTAATCCACCCCAAAATCTTGTACCATTGAAAGACCCACTAACAGATATTTTTTATGGTGGTAAATTAATTACCAAAGATTTATTTTATTCTGGTCACACATCAACAATGTTTTTAATGTATTTGTGTTTAGAAAAAAACTGGCACAAAACAATTACACTCTTAGCTTCTATTTTAATAGGTACAATGGTTTTATTTCAACATGTGCATTATGCAATTGATGTAGTAGCAGCACCATTTTTTACATATTGGGTTTATTGGTTTGCAAAGAAAATAGTGAAGTAATTGGTTATGATAGCTAGCTTAAAGGCTTGATTTTTTCGTATGTTCATTATCCTCTCTTAGCTTCAATTCCCAATCCCAAGCTGTTTTCATCATATCATTCAAATTGTATTTAGGTTTCCATCCTAGTTTTTCTATTGCTAAATTGTTATTTGCATAAATAGCTACCACATCTCCGTTTCTTCTTGCTCCTAATTGATAATTTAGTTTGGTATTGCTTACTTGCTCAAATGCACTAATAGCTTCTAAAACAGTAACTCCGTTTCCTGAACCTAAATTTAATATTTCGGGGTTAACATTTTCTTTTTCAGCCCTTAAGTATTGCAATGCAAGTGTGTGTGCTGTAGCTATATCACAAACGTGAATGTAATCTCTAACACAACTTCCGTCTCTAGTGTCATAATCAACTCCATGCACAAACATTTTATCTAATTTTCCTATTGCTGTTTGTGTTATAGCTGGTACTAAATTCATAGGTTTACCAATGGGTAATTCACCAATGAATGATGATGGGTGTGCACCAACAGGATTAAAATACCTTAGTAAAAATGCCTTTGTAATAGGATTAACTTTCACAAAATCTTCGATCATTCTTTCTCCAATTTGCTTAGTGTAGCCATATGGTGATTCTGCTTTCTTTTGAGGAGTGTCTTCAGTAACACAAATAGAATCAGGATTACCGTAAACAGTGCAAGAGGATGAAAACACAAAATGTGAAATGCCAAATTCTTCAACACACTTTAAAATATTTAGTAAAGATCCTAGATTGTTATTGTAATATTTTAACGGATTTTGAACAGATTCTCCCACAGCTTTGTATGCAGCAAAATGTATTACTCCTGAAATTTGTGGATGGTTTAAGAAAATAGTTCTTGCATCTTGAAGATTCGTTAAATCTATATTATAATTAGTGACAGTTTTTCCAGTTATTTTCTCAATGCCTTTAAAAACACTTTCGTTTGAAGATGTAAAATTATCTACACTAATTACCTCAAATCCATTTTGAATTAAATCAACTATTGTATGAGAACCAATATACCCAGCACCACCAGTAACCAAAATTTTTGCCATCATTTCTGTTTGTTGCAAATTAAGCATCAAAAAAATAAAATTACAAATTTGAATTAAGTTATGTTCAAATCATTCCTTCTAGTTACTAAAGAATGATATGCTGCAAGCAAAACCATTTTTCTAAATAATCACTAAACCTATATTTGCATTTATGGCAACTGAAAATAATTTACAAGCAATAATTGCTCACGCAAAAGAATATGGTTTTGTATTTCAATCTAGTGAAATATACGATGGATTAAGTGCAGTGTATGATTATGGTCCTTGGGGTAGTGAATTGAAAAAGAATATTCGAGATTATTGGTGGAAATCAATGACACAAATGCATGATAATATTGTGGGTATAGATGCTGCTATTTTTATGCACCCAACCACTTGGAAAGCTAGCGGACACGTTGATAATTTTAGCGACCCAATGATTGATAATAAGGATAGTAAGAAACGCTACAGAGTAGATCATTTGATTGAAGGTTATGCAGATATTTTAAAGGAAAAAGGAAAGGCAGATGAAGCAGATGGATTGGTAGCTTCAATGGAAAAATTTCTTGCAGCAGATGATTTTGTGGGTTTAAAAAAGATGATTGAAGAAGTGAAGATTCCTTGCAGTATTAGTGGTACTTGTAATTGGACTGACATTCGTCAGTTTAACTTGATGTTTAAAACTGAATTTGGGGCTGTTGCAAGTGATAATCCAGATGATAATATGGTTTATTTAAGACCAGAAACAGCTCAAGGCATTTTTGTGAATTTTTTAAATGTGCAAAAATCTGCACGAATGAAAATTCCTTTTGGTATAGCACAAACAGGTAAAGCATTTAGAAATGAAATTGTTGCTCGTCAGTTTATATTTAGAATGAGAGAGTTTGAGCAAATGGAAATGCAATTCTTTGTTCGTCCTGGTACAGAAGGTGAGTGGTATAAAGTATGGAAAGAAGAAAGACTAAAATGGCACTTAAGTTTGGGAATTGATGCTGCAAAGTATCGCTATCACGACCATGTTAAACTAGCTCATTATGCTAAAGAAGCTTGTGATATTGAGTTTGAATTTCCAATTGGATTTAAAGAAGTTGAAGGCATACACAGTAGAAGTGATTTTGATTTAAAGCAACATCAGGAATACAGTAAAAAGAAACAACAGTATTTTGATAATGATATTGATGAAGCAACAGGAAAGCCTTATGGCAACTATATTCCTTATGTTATTGAAACTTCAATTGGTTTAGACAGGATGTTTTTATTAATACTTAGTAATTCATATCAAGAAGAAACAATTAATAAAGAAGATGGGACAACAGATAGTAGAACAGTTTTAAAGATTCCTGCTAAACTTGCACCTAATAAATTGGCTATTTTACCATTGCTTAAGAAAGATGGATTGCCAGAAATTGCAAGAGAATTAATGGGCGAATGCAAGCCTTTGTTTAGATGTTTTTATGAAGAAAAAGATGCTATTGGCAAACGTTACAGACGCCAAGACGCAATAGGAACGCCATTTTGTGTAACTATTGACCATCAAACAAAAGAAGATAACACAGTTACTATTCGCTACAGAGATAGTATGACACAAGAGAGAATAGCTATTAGTGAAGTTAGAAACTTAGTGTTGAATGCAATTATGTAATTGTTTTAAATAAGATTTTAAATAAGGTCGGTTTTACCGACCTTATTTATTAATACATATACTGTAATATGATAAAATTACTTTTTACTTTATACTTTACTTGTTATTTCTGTTACATTTTCTACACTAGAGTTCCAGATTATTTTGATGGAGAAACAGTTGAAGCAATTATTAAAATAGATGCAGTTAATAATTTGCCAAAAGCAGTTTATACCATCAATAAAAAGGTTTATGAAATTGATGTAAAATATCCATTCAGAAATTTAAAGGCAGGAGAAAGTGTTACCATTATTTATCAAGCAAATCAGCCTGAAAAAGCTGCTGTGTATAGCTTGTGGGGTTATTGGTTTACTTGGAACGAGTTAATCATGTCAGTTGTATTGTTATTTGGATTATATAAATTAGCTACATCAATTGTTCAAAATCCTACAGCCGAAGCATTAATTGATCAAATGGAAAAAGAAGACGAACCAATAAGAAAATACAATTTTTAGGTTAATTGAAAATGTTTTTTCTCACTCATTCTTACTGTTGCAATAAACTCATTATCTCCTCAATCTTTCAAAATGTAGTTGCCCGAAATTTTGTAAAGATGATAATTGCAAATCTGCTAGTGACCAACGCAAATCCTTTGCTTGTGCAGCTGCAGGCACAACAACACATTTCATTTTAGCAGCTTTTGCAGCAATCATTCCATTAATTGAATCTTCAAAACAAATACATTCTGTTGGATTGCTTTGTAGCATTGCTGCACAGTCTAAATACACTTGTGGGTTAGGTTTGCCATAAGGCAAATCTTGTGCAGATGCAATAGCTTTTAAATATTTTTTAATGCCAGCAATTTCAACAACAGCATCAATTAAAGATGTGGGAGAGGATGTAGCCAAACCAATCTTGAAGTTTTGTTGCTCAAAAAAATTGAAAATGTAATCAACACCATTCATAATAACGCCTTTGATTTTTACCTTTTCAATTACAGCATCTACAATCATTTTATCCCAACTTGGAATAAGTGATTTATCGAGTTTAAAATGATTAAACCAATGCTCTAAAAACTCAACAGTTCTTAGTCCTGTTGTTTTATCATATTCTTCTTTTGAAATACTAACATTGTTAATGCTAAAAATTTCATTAGCTGCTTCTTGCCATAAAGGTTCGCTATCAATTAGCAAACCATCCATATCGAAAATTACTGTGTTCAAATTGGTGAATGGGGTTTTAGTGAATGGGTAATAGTTTTTGAGCTAGTGGTGAGTAGCAATTGGTTAATATGGGTTAAAAGTGTTAATAAATATGCCTACTAGCCACTCGCTACTTCCAACTAGCCAATTAAAGATTTTGTAAAATAAATTTCGTCATCTTGTTGTAAATATGAAAGCTCGTGTTGCCACCATTGATACTATGATTTTTGTTAGGATAGTAACCACTCTCAAAATCAATATTTTTCTTAATCATTTCATCAATCATCATAACACTATTTTGAAAATGTACATTGTCATCGGCTGTGCCGTGAATGATTAAGAATTTACCTTTTATTTTATCAACATAGTTTAATGGTGCATTTTCATCGTAGCCTTTTTTGTTTTCTTGTGGTGTACGCATAAAACGCTCTGTGTAAATATTGTCATAATATCTCCAATTTGTTACAGGTGCCACAGCTACAGCAGTTTTAAAAACATCTGCCCCTTTGCTAATTGCTAAACTGCTCATAAATCCACCAAAGCTCCAACCCCAATGCCCAATTCTTTTTGCATCAACATATGGCAGTGTTGTAAGATATTTTGCTGCATCAATTTGGTCTTCAATTTCATATTTACCAAGTTGTAAATATGTTTTCTTTTTAAAGGCTTCGCCTCTAAAACCTGTGCCAGTATTATCTACACAAACAACAATATAACCTTGCTGTGTTAGGTAATGGTGCCACATATTTATTTTGCCCCAAGCATTAGCAACTTGTTGGCTTCCAGGTCCTCCATAATTGCAAAAGAGTACAGGATATTTTTTAGTAGAATCAAAGTCTTTGGGTTTTAGCATCCAGCTACATAAATCAACCCCAGCAGCATTTTTAATCATTTGAAAGGTTGGAGTAGCTAGATTATATTCATTATAAACTTTATTTCTTAATGCAAGATTGTCCTTTAAAATTCTACCCTTGTAAGTATAGTTTCCAATGGATGAATCTGTTTTGTTTAAACTATAAATTGGTGGAAAGTATGAATCAGAATAAGTATCCATAAAGTAACTAAAATTACTATTAAAATTGATTTTGTGTGTTCCAACTTTATAAGTTAGGGCATCAATCTTTTTTGTGTTTAAATGATAAACTTGTGGCATTCTATTTTTGATATCATAAGCTGATAAATAAAATATTCTATTAGTTTTTTCATCAACACCAAGTATATCTGTTACATCAAATTTATCCTTTAATAGTTGTGTTGTTTCTTTCGTTTTTATATTACCCAAATACAAATCATTATAACCATTTTTTTCACTTGTTAATAGAAATCTATTTCCATCTTCAAAGAAATAAATATCATCATTAATGCTAATGTATTTGTCATTCTTCTCTTCGTAAAATGTAGTTGTAGAGCCAGTTACAGCATCTGCCTGTAATAGTTTCAAGTTGTTTTGTAAACGATTTAACCAATAAACACACAGCTTATTAGTATTAGCAATCCATTTAATTCTTGGTATATAAATATCTTTTTCCATGCCAATATCTACTGTTGTTTTTTTTCCTGTTGTTGTGTTGTAAATAATAATGTCAATTACAGAATTTGCTTCACCTGCTTTTGGATATTTATAACTGTATTGAGTAGGGTAGAGGCTATCATATTGAGTGAAAGTGAATGATTTTACTTTGCTTTCATCAAATCTGTAGTAAGCAATGTATTGACTATTCTTACTCCATTCAAAAGCTTTTGAAAACCCAAACTCTTCTTCATACACCCAATCACAATTACCATTAATAACAAAATTCCATTTGCCATCATTAGTAATTTGTGTGGTTTTATTTGTAATAAGATTTTTTGTAAACAAATTATTGTTTTTTACAAAAGCAACTTGCCTTCCATCAGGAGAAATGGTGGCGTGCAATACTTTATTAGTATCTACTAAAACAGCCTTTTTTACTGCAATATCATAAACATAGGTAATTGCCTTGCTGCTTCTTCTGTAAATAAATTCCCTGTCTTTAAATATCAAAAATTTCTTTTCGTCATTACTCCAAGCAATATCATAAATGCTCAGTTTAGCACCCTTGTCATTTTTAACATCTTTACTGTAAACAATTGTATCAATTGTTTCGCCTGATTCAAAACTCTTTTTAATAATGCCAGCATCAATCGTTTCTACATAATATTTTCCATCTTTCATACTATTAAACCCTTGTACAGTTTCTGCTTTAAAAGTTCCTTTTTTGTAAATGTCTTCAAGGGTAATTTGCTTTTTTTGTGAAAATGAAAGAAGTGGAATTAGTGCCACAAATAGAATTATTTTATACATTATTTGGTTTTTGTTATTCAATAATTAGTAAGTAATTGTTTATTTTTTGCTACTAAGGCTGCGAAAATAGCCATTTGCTTTTTAAGGAAATATAATTTGTGATGTGTGTTTGCAATCAATCACACAGCTACTTTTGCCCTATCAAAGGTTTAAAGAAATTCAACTTGTGCAACACAATTTTGGCTCAGAAACTATCTTAAAAAATACAAGAATTTAATGAATAAAGTAGCCGTTTACAGAAAGGAAAGTTTTAATGCTGCTCACAAATTGTTCAACCCAGCTTGGGACGATGCTACTAATTTCAAAGTATTTGGAAAATGCAGCTACACCAACTTTCACGGGCATAATTATGATTTAATAGTGAAAGTAGTTGGTTTGCCCGATGAGGTTACAGGTTATGTTATTGATTTGAAAGAACTTAGCGAGTTGATTCAGAAAGAAATAATACAACGATTTGATCATAAAAATTTAAATTTAGATACTTTAGAGTTTAAGACATTGAACCCAACAGCTGAAAATATTGCTATTGTTATTTATGATTTATTGAGGCCTCACATTGCACAACACCTTGATTTGAAAATTAAATTATACGAAACTGAAAGAAACTATGTTAAATACCCAGCATAAAAAAATAGAACTAAGCGATATAGAAATTGATGAGTTAGGCAATGACCATGTTAGCTCTTGCTACAATACTCCTTTGCGTTCCGATGCTTTTGAAAAAACAGACGCAGAGAAAATTGATATTATAGCCAAACACTTTGAAGCTATTATGCATACTTTGGGTTTGGATTTAAATGATGATAGCCTAAAAGGTACACCAAAGCGTGTGGCTAAAATGTATGTGCAAGAAGTGTTTCAAGGGCTAAATCCTAACAATAAGCCAAGTATATCAATGTTTGACAACAAGTACAAATACAATGAAATGCTTGTTGAAAAGAATATATCATTTTATACATACTGCGAGCACCATTTTGTTCCAATTATAGGGAAAGCTCATATTGCTTATATAAATAATGGACAAGTAATTGGATTGAGTAAGCTAAATAGAATTGTTGAATATTTTGCAAAGCGTCCACAAGTTCAAGAAAGACTTACAATGCAAATTGGTAAAGAGCTTGAAAAAGTTTTAGGCACTAGTGATATTGCTGTTTTGGTTGATGCAAAACACTTATGTGTTGCTAGTCGTGGTGTTAAGGATGATACAAGCACAACAATAACATCTTATTACGGAGGTTTGTTTAAGGAACAAGAAAAGAAAGATGAGTTTTTGAAGTATATAGATATTAAAACAGAATTCTAATATCTATAATTTTGGAATCATAACTGTTGTATAACTGCTATCCTTGCAACCAGAGCTTGCAGTAATTACCATTTTAACGTTGTAATAAGTTTCATTAATTTTCTTGGCATAGGTATGTCTTGAATTGTAGTCGTCATAAGGTCTATGTTCGCTATGGCCATCACCATAATCCCAAAAAATATCGCTTAAATAAGTACCATTGTCAAACTTAGAAAGGCAATTGAAAAAACGTCGCATACTAGTTGATGTTTCATTTTCAATACTTGAATAAAAATATGCAATTGGCGTAACGTTTTGTCCTTTTGAAAACACTGAATCGTAGCTGCTACATAATTGTCTTCCATTGTACATAATTTTCATTGTTACATCATATCTGTTAGGGAAAGTAAATTCGTGTGTTACCGTTTGCCCAGGAATGTCTTTTACATAATCTTTGAAATCCCATATATAACTTGCTCCATTTGGAACACCAGTAGCATCTGCTGTAAAAGTAAAAATTTCATTACTTGGCTTGCAAGCATCTGTTTTTGTGTAACTGTATTTGCACTGTAAATTATTAAAATATCCTGGAATAAATACTTCTTGAGTAGCACTGTCTTTACAGCCAGAACTATTATTAATAAAGAGTTTTACTAAATATGTTTTATCGTAAGGAACTTTAGGGAATTCGTGTTGTAAATATTTGTCTGTTGAACTTGTACCATCTCCAAAATCCCAAAAACGTGCATTAATAAAACCATCGTCTGGGTCTGTATCTGTGCTGTAAAATGATATAAAATTTTTTCGATTACTATCTATACAATCAGCGTGTATAGCAACATTTTTGTTATTGGCGTGTTGGCCTAATGGGCTAACATTAATATCTACATTACCAACCACTATTCCATTTGTTTTTACTTCTAATTCAACTTTGTCAAAGCCTGCCCTTTCAAATTTAAATTGAACTTTTTTTCCTGTTAAAATATAAGTAGTTGCTTTTCGTATTGTCCAAGTGTAAGTAGTGTTCAATGAATCAGTAATAGTAGGGGTGATGGCTGTAAAAAAATAAACCTCATGGCTAGGGTTACAAGGGCATGAACGAATATATTGTACAGTGATATTACCATTGGTTACAGTTTGCATTGACTCTTTAAAAATAAGCCATTTACTTGTTAAAAAAGTATCTACAGTTGGTAATACTTCAGTTGGTGTAGTACTATTTGATTGCTTGTTGCAAGATGTAAAAAACAATGCTAATAAACACCATACTACAATAAACTTGTTAAGCATAAAATTGTATTAAGGGATGGTAATTGGTGGAACAGTAGTAATACTCCCTGTGCAGCCAGAACTTGCAGTAACAGTAAGTTTTACAGTATAGCTAGCTGGTGTAGTAATTGGAACATAAGTATGAGTTGTGTAAGGCGTGTTGTTAGTATCAGTAACACCATCTCCATATTCCCATACTAATTTGGTTATGATATGACCATCGCCAACGCTACCCCAACCATTAAATTCCCATTGAGTGTTTAATGGAGGGTTTTTTGATTTGATTACATTTATGTAAGCTTTTGGTTCAATATCATCGCCCAAAGCATATACACTTACATTCCTGTACAGTTCTTTTATGCTCACATTACTTGACCCCATAATTTTTATGGTACAAACTATTGGGTAAGTTTTTGAATACACATAATGATGTTTAACTGGGTTTCCTGTAAACGTTCCTGTTCCATCGCCAAAATTCCATTCATAAATTGTGTTTGGGGGTAAACTTGTAGGGTCTTGTGTAAAAGTGAATATCTGACTATCAGGGAAACAAGCAGCAGTTTTAGTGTAGCTTATACCACCTACATTGGTATAAGATGCAGGCACAAAAACATTGTTAGTACTACTTGCTTGGCAACCTGCGTGGCTTGTAACAGTTAGTTTAACTGGGTAGTTGCTGTCTTTTGCAATCTCAGGAAAGCGATGTTCTGTATAGCTTGTAGCAACATTTGATGTTGTCCCATCTCTCCAATCCCATTTGTAAGAAACAATAGAACCACTAGTAACACTTGATTGTGCATTAAATGCTACATAGTTGGGATCTTGATAATTATTAAGCTGCGACCCAAATGATGCTACAGGAGAAACATATTGCCCAAAAGGTTTTATGGCAGTTGTAATTTCCTGTACAGTAGCATTGTTAACTTGTATTTTTAAAGATAAAGTATATACATTTCCATAGCCATATTTGTGTTGCACATATTGTCCCTCTGCACTACCACCATCACCAAAATCCCACTTATAAACAGCAGACGAAGGATAATTTGTTGTAGTAACTTTATAATAAAAAACTTCATTGCTTGGAAAACAAGGTGAGGAACTATAATACCTTATAGTTATATTTTGTGCATTAACATAGGTTGTATCACCATTGAATGTTAAAGAGCCAGAAATAGCAGGTTCTGTGGCAACATAAACAGTTTCAGTTTTTGTGCAAGAGAAAATAAATAGAATTAATGCAACAAAAAACAGTTTACACGTTGTTAATGTTTTCATTTTTTAAATTATTAAAATTAAT
Source organism: Chitinophagaceae bacterium (assembly GCA_049241265.1). GTDB lineage: Bacteria > Bacteroidota > Bacteroidia > Chitinophagales > Chitinophagaceae > CAIVPM01. The sequence continues at coordinate 41,342 of JBMLRA010000296.1, read as the reverse complement.
ATCTGTGAGATGCTTAGCAAAATACTTACAATTACTATGAAAATTTTGTTTGTGTATAATAGATACATCAGTACTTCAATATCAACAACTAAATAATATGCAAAATGGGATTGAAAAGTCTCAATCCCATTTTGCATATTATTTTAGTAATACAATATTATTTTAGCGATGCTAAATCAATTACAAAACGATAACGCACATCGCTTTTTAATACTCTTTCATAGGCTTCATTTATATAATCCATATCGATGACTTCTACATCAGAAACAATATTATGCTCTGCACAAAAATCAAGCATTTCTTGTGTTTCTTTAATGCCACCAATTAGTGAACCAATAATACTTCTTCTTTTCATTATTAAAGGAAAGGGATGAAATGGAACTGGTGCAGATGGCACGCCAACTAAAATCATTGTACCATCTACTTTTAACAAGTTTAAATACTTGCCATAATCTTGTTGTGCTGATACAGTATTTAAAATATAGTTAAAACTGCCTGCTATTTCTTTCATAGCTTCCTCATTACTTGTTAGCACAAAATGATGAGCACCTAATTTTTCAGCATCCGCTTGTTTACTTGGTGAAGTACTAAGCATTGTAACTTCAGCACCAAAAGCAGCAGCAAATTTTATTGCCATATGCCCCAAACCACCTAAACCCACAACAGCTACTTTGTCTCCTTTTTTAACGCCAACGTGTTTTAGTGGAGAATAAGTTGTGATGCCAGCACAAAGCAATGGAGCAACACCGGCTAATGGCAATTTATCAGATACTTTTAATGTAAACTTTTCATCTACCACAATTTGTGTTGCATAGCCACCATAAGTAGGTTTGCCATCTTTACCAATACTGTTGTAAGTTCCAATCATTCCATTATCACAAAACTGTTCTAAGCCTTCATTACAACTTGGGCAAGTTTGGCAGGAATCTACCAAGCAACCCACGCCTGCTAAATCACCAACTTTAAAATTAGTTACGTGGCTGCCTACAGCTGTTATTTTACCAACAATTTCGTGTCCTGGAACCATTGGAAAAATAGAATTCCCCCACTCATTACGAGCTTGATGAATGTCTGAGTGGCAAACACCACAGTACAAAATTTCTATTTGCACATCATGGCTTCCAACAGTTCTTGTTTCAAAATTAAAAGGTGCTAAAGGCGTTGTAGCTGCCTGGACTGCATAAGCTTTTGTTGCTGACATAATTTTTTTGCAAAGAAAGACTAAAGGATGTGTAACAATAGAGCTAATATATCCTTAAAAATTATTTTTACAGGAATAGTAAACTGAAATGATATTGCACTTTACTGAATTATAAAATGAATTAAAATGATGTATCTAAAGCACCAAGATAATGTTTGCTATAAAGTTTTTTTAATTTTAACTTACGCCTGCTACTTCAACATCTTTAACAATTTTTTGAACTAGACCTTGTAATACTTTACCTGGCCCTACTTCTGTGAATTTTGTAGCACCATCATTATGCATTGCTTGCACCATTTGTGTCCATTTTACAGCACCAGTTAGTTGTGCTATTAAATTATTTTTAATAGCAGTAGCATCTGTAACTGCTGTTGCTACTACATTTTGATAAATAGGGCATATTGGGGTGTTAAATGTTGTAGATAAAATAGCACTAGCCAATTCATCTTTTGCAGGCAACATTAAAGGAGAATGGAATGCACCACCCACAGGTAGTACCAATGCACGTTTTGCACCAGCAGCTTTCATTTTTTCGCAGGCAATTTCAATTCCTTTTAATGAACCACTAATTACAAGTTGACCTGGACAATTATAATTAGCAGCTACAACCACTTCATTAGTTTGGGTTTGTATTGCAGCACAAATTTCTTCAACTTTATCATCAGCTAAAGCTAGCACAGCAGCCATTGTACTTGGGTTTAGTTCGCAGGCTTTTTGCATTGCAGTTGCCCTAATACTTACAAGGCGTAAAGCGTCTTCAAAGTTTAAAACACCGTTGGCTACTAATGCTGAAAATTCGCCAAGCGAATGCCCAGCAACCATATTTGGCTGTGCGTTTTCAATGCTTTTGTAGGCAATAACTGAATGCAAAAAAACTGCTGGTTGTGTAACATTGGTTTGTTTAAGATCTTCATCAGTTCCTTCAAACATTATTTTGCTAATGTCAAAGCCAAGTATATCGTTTGCTTGTTCAAATAATGTTTTTGCAGCGTTGCTAGTGTCATATAAATTTTTGCCCATTCCTTTAAATTGGGAACCCTGACCAGGGAAAATGTATGCGTGTTTGTTCATTGTTAGTTAATTTTATAAAACAAAAATAGGGGTGAAGTTATTTACGATTTGAAGATTGTATTTTATTTAAAAGACTAAACTTAATTTATCATTTTAATAGGTTCTTAACTATTTCATCATTTGCTTTAGCTTTGCAGTAATGGCATTTATTAATACCAAACACATTGCTGCTTTAGTAAAAAAAGATTTTTTGCTTGAAACTAGGCATCAACACACATTTTATGCAATTGTGTTGTATGTTATCAGTACCACCTTTGTAGTTTATTTAACAATGGGACAACCCGAAGAACAAGTTTGGAATGGCTTATTTTGGATTGTTCAATTATTCGTTTGCATTAATGCCGTAGCAAAAAGTTTTTTGGCAGAGAGTCAAGGTAGAATGTTGTATTACTACAGTATCATTAATCCTACAGATTTTGTAATTGCCAAGCTATTTTACAATGTGATATTAATGTTGTTGATGTCATCTTTATCACTTTTAATCTTCATTATTTTTCTTGAAAATCCATTTGTATATTTTTATAAATTCGTTCTAATTTCATTTATTGGAAGTTTTGGGCTAAGCTTAGTATTTACTTTTTTAGCTGCAATAGCTGCAAAAGCAAAACAACAGGCATCCTTAATGGCAATAATGGGTTTGCCTGTTATCATTCCTCAGGTATTGCTGTTAATGAAAATTTCAGTAGTAGCATTCAGCAGTGTATTGCAAGAAGGATTTTGGCAAATGACAGGATTACTAATTACATTAGATGCAATGGTTATAGCTCTTGCAGTTATTCTTTTCCCTTATCTATGGAAAGATTAATAAATTTCAATCTTAAATAATAATCTCTAATTTTATATTCCAATTTACTAACAATGGCTACCTCAAAACCAGTAATTTCAACATCGTTTAACTACGAAACATTAGAAGAAAAATTAGACATAAAGCCACAAGGGGCTAAACTACATATTGGAATTCCAAAAGAAATTGCATTTCAAGAAAATCGTGTTGGCTTAACGCCTGATGCTGTAGGAGTTCTAGTTGGCTGTGGGCATAGCGTTGTTGTAGAGCATAAAGCTGGAGAAGGGAGTCATTATTCTGACAAGGATTATAGTGAAGCAGGTGCGTCAATTGCGTATAATAGGGAAGATGTTTTTAAAGCACCAATCTTGGTAAAAAGTGCACCAATAGTTGCAGAAGATGTGGATTTATTGCAATTAAATCAAACCATTATTTCTCCCATTCATTATTCTGCATTAAATGTAAATGTTGTTAAAAAGATGATGGAGAAAAGAATTACTGCTTTAGGGTACGAAAATTTTAAAGACGATAGCGGTACTTACCCAATTGTTAGAAGTATGAGTGAAATTGCTGGTAGTGCAGTAATGTTAATTGCTGGTCAATATTTAAGTAGTTTTAATCATGGCAAAGGAGTTTTATTAGGAGGTATTAGTGGTATTCCTCCTACAAAAGTTGTTATAATTGGAGCTGGAATTGTAGGTGAATTTGCTACAAGAAATGCTTTGGCGTTGGGTGCAAGTGTTAAAGTTTTTGATAATGATGTTTCTAAATTAAAACAACTGCAAAATAATTTGGGACAAAGAGTTTGGACAAGTGTACTTGAACCAAAAATATTATCTAAACAACTTAAAACTTGTGAAGTAGCAGTAGGAGCTTTAAGTAATGAGTATGGTAGAGCTCCTGTTGTAGTTACTGAAGAAATTGTTGAAACAATGCGACCTGGCAGTATTATTATTGATGTAGCAATTGATAGAGGTGGATGCTTTGAAACAAGTGAATTAACTAGTCACGAAAAACCCACTTTTACAAAACATGATGTGATACATTATTGTGTTCCAAATATTCCAAGTGGATTTGCACGAACAGCTAGTCAGGCTATTAGTAATGTGCTAATGCCACTACTTTTAAAGGTTAGTGACGAAGGTGGTGTTGATGAAATTGTTTGGCATAATCTAAATTTAAGAGAAGGTATTTATTTATTTAAAGGTTCGCTTACTGATTTTTATATGAGTGAAAAATTTAATTTAAAATATACCGATTTAAATCTTTTGATAGCTAGTAGAAGATAGTCTTAACGAATTGTTTTATAAAATATTGTGCAGTTTGTTTTGAAATATCGAAAAAAGTCTTATTTTGCACATCTATTAAAGATTGTATCTGCAATAGAAAATATGATTCTGCAAAATGAATCGACCCGTGTTTAATTCTTACCTTATACCTTTTGACTATTTATTCCTGTTTGTTGTTTGTATTTATACAAGCAAAATTGTTTGTAGCTTAACACACAAATGGTTATTATTATGAGCAAGTTAACAAAAAAAATAAAACAGCCACTATTGGTTGCTGCAACTTTAAGTGCTACACTTTTATTGTCCTCAGGTTTTAAAAATCATTCATCATTTTTAGTAGATGATGGAGATCCTATTTATGGAGTAACTAATTTAGTAAATATTACTTATGCTTCATTGGATGCAGAAACAGAATCTTATATACCCTCAAATAGAGTTTATAATAGGTACGATGCCTTAGCATTAAGAGATAATTTGCAAAAACAATATGAAGCAAATCCCTCGTCACTAGCAATTAATTTTGCTTTGGTTAAATTCCACGCAAATGCACCTAATTTCTCTGGTGGATACAAAGGAATGGCTTTGCAATACGCAGCGAATATTTATAGATTAAATAGTTATGTTGGTTGCTTAGTGTATGAATATATATATACTAAAAATTATGATTTCAAAAATGCTGAGCGATGGTACAAAAACTCTTTAATAAGCAGGCTTAGTGATGGTTTTGAATGGAGAGAAGTAAAATTTGTAGAAAATGCACCGTTTGGTGTGGCTGTTGTAGGACCTTTCAGTAACGGGCATCCACAGCCTTTATATCAAAATATTTGGGGTAGCTATACTAGAAAAATTATGGTGCCTAAATGTAATAATGATTGTTTATTTACACTTGTTCCTGATTTCTTAAAAGGAAGCAAACAAGTGAAGGGAGAAATTGTTTTTACAAATTGGTAACCAATAGCAATATAATATAAACTAAAAATCCGCTATAAAGAATAGCGGATTTTTAGTTTATAGTGCAAATGTTTTATGGTCTTCCGATACTTTCATAAAAATATCCTTTCGCTTTCATCTCTTCTACATCAAACAAATTTCTGCCATCAAAAATTGCTTTATTCTTCAACGCTGATTCAATTTTTTCAAACTCAGGAGTTCTAAATTCGTTCCATTCTGTTGCAATAATTAAAGCATCTGCATTTTGCAAAGCATCATATTGATTTTCTGTGTATGTTATTTTATCACCAATTACACCTTTTACATTTGGCATAGCTTCTGGGTCAAATGCAGTAACAGTAGCACCTGCAGCAACCAAAGCATCAATTACATACAAAGCTGGTGCTTCTCTAATATCATCAGTATTTGGTTTAAAAGCCAAGCCCCATAATGCAAAATGTTTACCTTCTAAATCACCTTTAAAATATTTATTGATTTTAGGCATTAGATGTAGTTTTTGTTTTTCATTTACATCTTCTACAGCTTTTAATATTTTAAAATCGTAACCCACTTCATCACTGCTCATTATTAAAGCTTGCACATCTTTAGGAAAGCAACTTCCACCATAACCAATACCTGGGAATAAAAATCTTTTTCCAATTCTATCATCACTACCAATTCCTTTACGAACCATATCAACGTTGGCATCTAATCTTTCACACAATTGTGCAATTTCATTCATAAATGAAATTTTTGTTGCAAGAAAAGAGTTAGCTGCATACTTGGTGAGTTCGGCACTTTTTTCATCCATATAAATAATTGGATTTCCTTGACGTACAAAAGGTGCGTATAAATCTCCCATTACTTTTTTTGCTTTTTCGCTATTTGCACCAATCACAACTCTGTCAGGTTTCATAAAGTCATCAACAGCAACTCCTTCACGTAAAAATTCAGGATTGCTTACTACTTCAAATTGCCCATTGTCTCCACAAACCAAAGTGTTATTACTTGCTTCAACAATAGCTTTGCGTACTTTATCTGCTGTTCCAACAGGTACTGTGCTTTTATCTACAATTACTTTATAATCACCATCTTTTAATAATGTTCCCAATTGTTTTGCAACACCTAAAACATATTTCAAATCAGCACTTCCGTCAGCACCAGGGGGTGTTGGCAATGCAAGAAACACAATCTTAGCGTCTTTAATGCCTTCTTCTAAACTTGTGGTAAAATGAAGTCGTCCTTCCTTTACATTTCTAAGAAAAATTTTCTCTAATCCCGGTTCATAAATGGTTATTTCGCCATTACTTAATTTATTTACTTTGTTAACATCGATATCAACACAAGTAACCTGATTTCCTGTTTCGGCAAAGCAAGTTCCACTTACTAAACCTACATATCCAGTTCCTACTACTGCTATTTTCATAAATACCTCCTTTAATCCCTTAATAGAAGGGACTTTTATATTTTTAATTGTTATTAATAAAATTTAATACTTCAGTGGTAATAAAGTTCAATTGTTCTTCATCTAATTCTGTATGAATTGGCAATGAAATTACTTTTGAAGTTAATTCATCTGTAATAGGCAAATCAACGTTTCCTATTCCAAAACTGTCAAACATTTTTTGCTTATGCCCTGGTACAGGATAATAAATCATTGCAGGTATTTTTTTCTCTGCCAAATGTGCAATTAATCCATCTCTATCAACACCATCTAGCTGCAAAGTATATTGATGATAAACGTGTGTTGAGTTATTTGCAGTGACAGGTGTTTTTATTTTTACATTGTTTGCAAATGCTTTATTGTAAAATGCTGCAACGCTATGGCGTAATGCATTGTAACTATCTAAATGTTTTAATTTAATATTTAGAATAGCAGCTTGAATAGAATCCAATCTACTATTACAACCTACCACATCGTGGTAATATCTTACATCTTGACCATGATTGGCTATTTTTTTCATAGCAGCAGCAAGTGTATCATCATTGGTAAAAATAGCACCACCATCACCATAAGCACCAAGGTTTTTGCTTGGGTAAAATGATGTGCAACCAATATGTCCAATGCTTCCAGTTTTCTTTTTTGTGCCGTCACTAAAAGTATAATCACATCCAATTGCTTGTGCATTATCTTCAATAACAAATAAATTATGTTCTTTAGCTATTGCCATAATTTCCTCCATTGGTGCTGCGTGTCCATACAAATGCACAGGCACAATGGCTTTGGTTTTTGGTGTAATCAAAGCTTTTATTGATGCAGGTTCTATGCAAAAAGTATCTTTATTAACTTCTGCAAAAACCGGTGTTAATTTCAGCAAAGCAACAACTTCTGTTGTAGCTATATAAGTAAAAGAAGGTGTAATTACTTCATCTCCAGGTTGTAAACCCAAAGCCATCATTGCAATTTGCAGAGCGTCTGTACCATTGGCACAAGGAATGGTGTGTTTGCTACCAACATAATTGTTTAAGTTGTTGGTAAATTCTGTAACAGCTTTACCATTAATATAGGCAGCACTATCTAGTACTTCGTGAATTGCAGCATCAACTTCGGGTTTAATTTTAAGATACTGGTTTTTGGTATCTACCATTTGTATTGGTCTCATAAAGTCGTTAAGTTATAACACTTTTGTAATAGGTTGAAGTGTTCAGTAATCGCCTAATGTTTCGTTTAATTGCGATAAAGCATTAACAAGTTGCTCATCATTTGGAGCAATGCCATGCCATTCGTGGCCTTTTTCCATAAAATCAATCCCTTTTCCCATTGTTGTTTTTAGCAAAATACAAATAGGTTTCCCTTTGCCAACAATCATTTTAGCTCTACCGATTCCGGCAATTATATCTTCAATATCATTACCTTTTTCAATATTAATAACATCCCAACCAAAAGCTTCAAACTTGGCTTGTAAATTACCCAAGCTCATAACATTGTTGGTAGAACCATCTATTTGTTGCCCATTGTAATCAATTGCTGCAATTAGATTATCAACTTTTTTATGTGCTGCAAACATAATAGCTTCCCAATTTTGTCCTTCTTGTAATTCACCATCGCCGTGTAATGAATAAACTAAATTTGAATCATTATTTAGCTTTTTAGTAAGTGCAGCACCAATTGCTACACTCATTCCTTGACCAAGTGAACCACTTGCTACTCTAATGCCTGGTAAATTTTCGTGAGTTGTTGGATGACCTTGTAGTCTTGAGTCTAATTTCCTAAATGTAGCCAACTCCTTTACTTCAAAATAACCAGATCTAGCTAAAACGGAATACATCAATGGCGAAATGTGACCATTTGAAAGGAAAAATAGATCTTCACCAACTCCGTCCATAGAAAATGATGTGTTGTATTTCATTTCAGAGAAATACAATGCTACTAAGTAGTCAGTGCAACCTAACGAACCTCCTGGATGACCACTTTGAACAGCGTGCACCATTCTTACAATGTCTCTTCTAACTTGAGTAGCAATATTTTTTAATGAGTTGATGTCTTGCATTACTAAAATTATTGAGCAGCAAAATAAAGGATTAATAAGTTTTCATTAATATATTTATTTGTAATATGGTATTAAATTGATGAAACATAATAAAAATAATTTTTTAATTAAATATTAACCTTATTTTTGCGAAACCTCTCTATTGATTGCCATACACCAAAACCTAAAAAACAATAAAGTATGAACGAAAATATACTTACGGGAGGCTTGTTAGCGTTTTGCATCACATTCTACGCAATTCCCAAGATTATCAAAATTGCAAATTACCGCAAATTATATGACATACCAGATGATAGAAAAGTTCATACAGAACCAAAGCCATCTCTTGGTGGTGTAGCAGTTTTTGCTGGTTTCATTATAAGTTTGCTTTTCTTTGGGGAGTTAGAGACTTTCATAAACCATCAATACTACATATTAGCTTTTGTTACAGTATTTTTCTATGGCCTTTCAGATGACATAATGATACTATCCCCACACAAAAAATTTTTTGGGCAACTATTAGTAGCGGCTTTACTTGTTTTTAAAGCAAATTTGGTACTTAGTAATATGCATGGCTTTTTAGGAATTCATTCCTTAAACGCCCCGATTAGTTATATACTATCGATTTTTACAATTGTTGTAATAATGAATGCTTTTAACCTAATTGATGGAATTGATGGTTTGGCTGCTACTGTTTGCATTATAACATCATCTGTTTTTGCTTGGTTTTTTTATATGAATGGCGAAATCGGTTTTGCAACATTAGGTTTCACATTTGCTTCTGCCTTGTGTGCATTTCTAATTTTTAATCATTCACCTGCAAAAATATTTATGGGAGATACAGGGTCAATGATGTGTGGTGTAGTTAATGCTATATTAGTAATTCATTTTATAGAAAATGCTAATGCCTCAAAAGTATTTAATGTTACCGCTTCGCCTGCATTAGGCTTTGGAATTTTAATAATGCCACTTTTAGATACTTTAAGAGTGTTTACAATTAGAATTTTACATGGTCGTTCTCCATTTTTTCCAGACAGAAACCATTTACACCATATTCTGCTAGACAGAGGATTAAGTCATAAAGTTATTACTTGGATTATAGGATCTTCGGCAATTGTGTTTATAATTTTAACCTATATAGCATTGCCAATGGGTGTAACAGCCATAATACTTTCACAGATAGCTTTATTCTTTTTTGGAGTTTTTTTATTACAAGCCACAAGAAAAAAAGCAAAAGTGATTCCATTTTTAAATGATAATGATGAAGTTACTTTTGGGAAAAAAGTAAAACATGTCGTTACATTAATAGTTAACAAGGATAAAACTACAATAGAAAGGAAATAAAATAGTAAAATTAATGAAAGGCTGTCTTTAAAAGATGGCCTTTTGTTATTTATAGATGTGATTGATTAATTAATGAGCCGGCATTTGTTAGTGCATTTATTTTACTAATGAGATAACCACTTTTTTATAATCCGTTTCATTACATTTGCCCACCTAAAAATACATTATGAACGAAGATGTTTCTTTTATTTTAGATGATGTGCAAGACTCAATGAAAAAGGCGATTGTGCATTTAGAATCAGAATTGACAAAAATTAGAGCAGGAAAAGCAAGCCCAACAATGTTAGACGGTTTGTTTGTAGATTATTATGGTAGTCCAACAGCTATCAATCAAGTTGCTAATGTTTCAGTATTGGATGCTAGAACAATCAGTATTCAACCATGGGAAAAAAATATGTTATCGCCAATTGAACGTGCTATTTTAATGGCAAACATTGGTATTACACCACAAAATGATGGTGTTTTAATTAGACTATTTTTACCTCCTTTAACCGAAGAGAGAAGAAAGGAAATGGTAAAAAAATCTGCTGGTGAAGGCGAACAAGCAAAAATTGCTATTAGAAATATAAGAAGAGATGCTATTGAGCAAGTTAAAAAACTTCAAAAGGATGGATTAAGTGAAGATGAAGCAAAAGATGCTGAAACATCTATTCAAGAAGCTACAGATAAGCATATAGGCTTTGTAGAAAAGCATTTAGCAGGAAAAGAAAAAGAAATTATGACAGTTTAATATTATTAATTTAATTGTTAATGACTTACTGCTCAAATTCTTTGTATGTTCATTGTTAGTATTTAATTTCTTATCCGTATTTCTAGAAAATAAAACATCAAATGGAAAAAACACATTTATTAATTATTGGTAGTGGACCTGCTGGATATACAGCAGCAATTTATGCTTCTCGTGCAGGCATTAAACCAATTTTATATCAAGGCATTCAGCCAGGTGGGCAGCTAACTATTACAACTGAAGTTGAAAATTACCCAGGATATCCTGATGGTGTTCAAGGGCCAGAAATGATGGTTGATTTTGAAAAACAAGCTGCCAGAATGGGTACAGATATTCGTTACGGATTGGTTACAAAAGTTGATTTAAGTAAGCAGCCTTATCAAGTAGAAATTGATGAAGAATGTACTATTGAAGCTGATGCCATTATTATTTGCACTGGTGCAAGTGCCAAATGGTTGGGTATTGAAAGTGAACATAGGTTAAATGGTTTTGGAGTAAGTGCTTGTGCTGTTTGCGATGGGTTCTTCTTTAAAGGAAAAGAGGTTGCTATTGTGGGTGCAGGAGATACAGCTGCAGAAGAAGCATTGTATTTATCTAAACTTTGTACGAATATACATATGATTGTGCGTAGCGATAAAATGCGTGCCAGTAAAGTAATGCAAGATAGGGTACTTGCTACTGCTAACATCAAAGTTTATTGGAATAGTATTACAGATGAAATACTTGGAGAACAAAAAGTAAATGGTGTTCGCATTTATAACACAGCAAGTAACGAAAAAGTAGAAGTGCCGATTAGTGGTTTTTTTGTAGCTATTGGACACAAGCCTAATAGTGATTTATTTAAAGGGTTTATTGATATGGATGAAGCTGGTTATATTAAAACAATTCCAGGCTCAACCAAAACAAATATTGAAGGTGTTTTTGCAGCTGGTGATGTGCAAGATAAAATATATCGTCAAGCAGTAACATCTGCTGGAAGTGGTTGTATGGCTGCATTAGATGCTGAAAGATATTTGAGTGAAAAGTTTGGATAGTGGTAAATGTTTATTGAGAATTGGGTATTGGGAAATGCAATAATCACACAATAGACAATCAGTAATAATATCTGCGTCTTTGCTCTTTTGTAGCTTTGAGCAAAACTTAATCATACAACGTAAACAAATTATGTACCCCAACTTATATTATATTTTCAAGGATTGGTTTGGTGTTGAATGGCCAATTTTTAAGGTATTTAATACTTTCGGTTTTTTTGTTGCATTAGCATTCATAATTGGTGCATACGTATTAACTAAAGAATTAAAACGAAAACAAGGTCAGGGGTTATTTGTACACACTGACAAAAAAGTTATTATAGGTCAACCAGCAACAGCAGTTGATTTGTGTATTAATTTTTTGTTAGGTTTTATACTTGGTTATAAGCTAATTGGTATAATGGTCATTAAAGGAGCATTAGATAATTCTCAAGCTTTTTTATTATCATCTCAAGGTCATTTGCCAATTGGAATTTTTGTAGGATTACTAGCTGCTGGATATAAATTTTACGAAGTTAATAAACTTAAACTTGATAAACCAGAGGAAAGAACAATTAGAATTTGGCCACATGATAGAGTAGGGGATATAGTTGTTTATGCTGCATTGTTTGGTTTTTTAGGAGCCAAAATTTTTCACAACCTTGAAAATTGGGATGATTTTATTAAAGACCCCATAGAAGGTTTGATATCTTTTAGTGGATTAACCTTTTATGGTGGATTAATTTGTGCAGCTATTGCAATTGGTTTATATGCTAAAAAGAATAAGATTCCATTTATACATCTTGCTGATGCCACAGCACCTGCATTAATGATTGCTTATGCTATTGGTAGAATTGGTTGTCAAGTATCTGGAGATGGAGATTGGGGAATTATAAACAGTGCTTTTATTTCAGATTATAATGGACACTCCATTACAGCAACAATGCAACAATTCAACGATGCAATGCAACAAAACCATGGTTACTTTTATAAAGAATTTGGTAATTTGCAAAATGTGCATCATATAAATGTGCCACCAGTTTCTTGGCTCCCAAACTGGCTTTTTGGTTACACCTATCCACACAATGTTGTTAATGATGGGGTAATGATGTTAAACTGTAAAGGAGATTTTTGTAATGCTTTGCCACTTCCAGTTTTTCCAACACCATTCTATGAAACTGTTGTATCAACCATTTTCTTTTTTGGTTTAATTGGTTTTAGAAATAAGATTAAAACAGCAGGAACAATGTTTGGTATTTACCTTATGTTAAATGGTTTTGAAAGGTTTTGGATTGAGAAAATTAGGGTGAATACTGTTTACAATATTGGTGGATTCCACCCAACACAAGCAGAAATTATTTCTACATTTTTATTTTTTGTTGGCTTGGTTATGGTGTTATTAGCACAAAAAAATAAGTTCTCTGTACAAGGTTAGTTCTTCTATAAAATCAATGAGGTGAATTTAATTGTTTTTATACGCAGGGACTTCAAAGGCGGACTAAGTAGCATTTGCAACTATAGAATCGAAGCCTTTGATACCTAAAAGTTTTTCGCTAATAAAACCTTCGGCATACATTACTCCAATTCTTTTGCCTAGCATCATAGCACGTGCTTTAACTGTTTCTAAAAATTGTGGAGATGAAATATACGTTTGAGGTTCATTTAAAGATTCATTGTAGAACTGTGTTTTATAACACATAATTGACTCAATTTTTCTATCGTGAAAAGCAGTAATGTCTATTGCAAAATCGGGTTGTATAAACCTGTCTTGTATGTAATGAAAAACATAAGCAGGGCGATGTTGTTGCTGCAAATTGCCATTTTCGTCCTGTGTTTCTATTTTCCTTAATCCACTTAAAAATGCAGCATCAGAAACAAGTTTTGAACTCCTGCCATGGTCTGGATGCCTGTCCTCTGGTGCATTTGATAATATAATGTTGGGCTTGTATTTTCTAATTACTTGTATAATTTTTCGTTGATGGGCCTCGTCATTAGTAAAAAAGCCGTCAGCCATTTTAAGATTTTCTCTAACTGCAACTCCCATCACTTTGGCTGCGTCTTCAGCCTCAACTTTTCTGGTTTCTGCGGTTCCTCTTGTTCCTAATTCTCCTTGTGTTAAATCTACTATTCCAACTTTTTTACCTTCTGCAATTGCAGCCATTATAGTACCTGCACAGCCTAATTCAATATCATCAGGATGCACTCCAAATGCTAAAATATCTAGTTCCATAATTCTATTTTTAGGCCATTTCTCCAATAGCTAAATTGAGGAAGTTGGGCAAGATGTGGCTGTGAGTATATAAAATTTTCTCGGGGTCTTGTAATTGATCAACCATACTTTGCCATTTGGCTTCACTATGGTTTTTAATAACGTTTTCTTTTTTATCCTCACGCAATAAATACATTCTCATACCAACAGCATCAGCCTCAGGATGAAATTGTGTACCAATAAAATATTCATTAAACCTTACAGCCATAATAGCTCTTTCATAAGGTACGTGTGGTCTGTTTTTTTCAATTGCCAAAATCTCTGCACCCATTGATTTTATTACATCGTAGTTGGGCTCTATTACTTGCCAGTCTCTACTATCCACAACATAAAATGGGTTATTTAAACCTTCGAATACTAATTCATTCTCGGCATTACCAATTGTATGAATAGGGAATACACCAAATGATGTAGATACTCTTTTACAAACATTTCCAATATTGTAATATCTGCAAGCCAACTGAAAGCTATGACAAATAAAGAACACTCTCTTTTTATTACTGTTCATAACATCTGCATTGTATTGCTCTACAGATTTTAACCAAGTAAAATATTGTTTTTCCCATTCTGTATCCACACTGTCGATAGGAGAACCTGGACCACCACTTGAAATAAAAATATCGTAGGTTAAATCAGGAACAGCATTCTCTCTTCTAACGTCAAATTCGTCACATTCAATGTCAAGTTCATTTGACTCTCCCCATTGATTGATGATTTCTCTAAGGCAACGCATTCCTTGATTTTCGTGACCTTCGTATAAATCAAGAATTGCAACGCGAATTTGTTGTGCTGAATAACTCATTGATGAATGATTGCTTTCGTTTACAATATTAATGATTGAAATTACATTTTGTTAATTGTAACATAACTTTTTTCTAACATAGAAAATTTACACAATAACAAGCAAAAGAATATTTATCGACAAAAAACTTGTTTATAGATTTTATAAATAGCTCAAATTTGTTTTTGGGCTTAATGCTAATAAAGTTTCATACATTAATTTGATAGTGCTTTCAATATCATCTTTATGCAACATTTCAACAGTGGTATGCATATAACGCAAAGGAATAGAGATTAAAACACTTGGACAACCATCATTTGCATAGGCAAAACTATCAGTATCAGTTCCTGTGCTACGACTCACAGTTCTCATTTGTAAAGGAATTTTTTTCTTATCAGCAATGTCTTGAACAAATGCCAATAATTTATTATGCACAGCTGGGCCATAACAAGGACTAGGGCCTTTACCACAAGCCACATCTCCTTCAATAATTTTGCTAATCATTGGGGTTTGGGTATCATGTGTAACATCTGTTATTATTGCAATATCTGGTTTAATTCTTCGTGCAATCATTTCTGCACCACGTAAACCTATTTCTTCTTGCACTGCATTAACAACATATAAACCAAAAGGCAAAGTCTTATTATTTTCTTTTAATAAGCGAGCTACTTCTGCAATCATAAACCCACCAATTCTGTTATCAAAAGCTCTGCCTATTAAATTGCCATAAGCTAATTCATCGTACCCCTCAGCATAAGTAACAACACTACCAATATGAATACCTAATTCTTCAACTTCTTTCTTATTTCTAGCACCACAATCTAAAAACAAATTATCGGTTTTAGGTTGTGGTTCTTTAGCTTCAGGATTGCTCATTCTAGTGTGTATTGCTGGCCAGCCAAACACTGCTTTAACAGCACCTTTTTTGCCGTGAATATTAACACGCATTGCAGGTGCAATTTGATGATCTACGCCACCATTTCTTTTTAAATAAATTAAACCTTGATCGGTGATATAATTTACAAACCAACTAATTTCATCCGCATGTGCTTCTATAACAACTTTGAAAGTTGCTGTAGGATTTACAACAGCAACAGCAGTACCATAAGGATCAACAAATGTGGTATCTGTGTATTGTTTAACGTAATTTAACCAAACTTTTTGTCCACCACTTTCAAAACCAACAGGAGAGGGGGTATTAATGTATTCTTTTAAAAAACTCCAAGAAGCTTCATTTAATATTGACTTGGTTTTTACTTGCTTTTTTGTAGATTTTGCTTTTGCCATTGGGTATTAAATTAACTAGATAATAATATTTGTTTGCAAACATAAGATGAAATGAATTTAGCAGTATTTGTATTTCACAAATTTGATTATGCCTTATTCGGATATGTGTTTAAAATCTTAATACTAATAAAGTTTTCAACTACTCATTTTTTCTAAAACGTCTTTCTGCTTTCAGTTTACATTTGATATAATCATAATTAATATTTGAAAATATGAATACAGTTAAGATAGTTTTGGGGTTAGGTATAATTGGTGTGTTAACTTCTTGTAAAAACAAACCAACGGCTCCAGGAGTAAAAAAAGATTCAGTAGTGGCAGTAGTAGCACCTAAACCTGGTGATGCAATAAAACTTGATAGCAGTAAACGCTATATTTATTTAACTTGGGACGATTCACCTCAACCTCCAGGCACTACAGTTTCAAAATCTGTGTTTCACCAACAAGGCGTAAAAGCTACATTTTTTGTGGTGGGTGGTAATCAAGTTGGGCCACATAAAACACGAATTGTAGATTCTTTAAGAAATGCTTATCCTGAATTTTTAATGGCAAATCACAGCTGGTCTCACGCCAAAATTGATGGTAGAGATAACTATTCATTATTTTATAAACGCCCAGACAGTGCTGTTGCAGATTTTGTAAAAAATGAAAAAGAATTGCAGATTGGTGTTAAAATAATTCGATTGCCTGGTAATAATTCTTGGGTAAGCAATGGCAAAATACAAGGTCCTAAATCTACATTAGAAGTTTGTAAAAAACTAGATGCTCTAGGCTATAAAGTTGTGGGATGGGATATAGAATGGAATCAGAACAAATCTGCACCAAAAGAATCGGTTGAGGAGATGCTTAAAAAAGTGAATGATAAATTTGAAAGCGGATATTTATATGAACAAAACTGTTTGGTAATTTTATCTCACGACAGATTGTTTGCAAAGCCACAATATGCTGATTCTCTAAGTAAATTTATAAGTGTTTTAAAGAAAGATCCTAGATATGTTTTTGAAACAATAGATCATTACCCAACGGTAATGAGAAAATAAATATGAAAAAGTGTCATTTTAATACGGTGACACTTTTTTTATGGGGTTTAAAATGGAATATCTAGTCTAGCAGAATTATGTTATATGTTTTTTCTCACAGACTTAGCAGATAACATAGATAATATCTGCGATATTTATGTTATCATAGAGCAAAACTTTTTATCATTTTAATTTGATTGGCTAATTATTCTAGAACAAGTAAAAAGCAAATTATTCCACTATTAGTTTCTTGGTAGTTTTTCCCTCGTTTGTAATCACACTTACAAAGTAAATTCCATTGTTAAGTTTAGAAATATCAATTGTATTTGTTCCCATACTAAGCAACTGTGTTTTAACAGACTTGCCATATAAATCAGTCATAACAATGCTTCCAGCTCCTATTAATCGTGGTTGTAAAATGGTAAATTGTGAATTGGTTGGGTTAGGATACATAATAAAATCAGTATTACCAATTGATAATTGTTCATTGCTAATTCCTCTTGATGCACAAGTATATCCAGTACCCAACAATGTTCTACTGTTTTTGCAACCACTCAAATTTGTGTAAGTGTATGTTAAACTCCCTGAGCCAATAGTATTAACTATTGCGTTACCCAAATGATTAACACTAATAGAACCATTAGCAATAAAAGTTCCCCCACTAGGATTGCCTACAACTACAAATGGCTTGCCAACACAAAATCCTCCAGATGGAGCACCATATTGTGGATTGTTGCTACCTGCTGCATAGGCAATTAATGGTACTGCTGGTATGCCATTAACAACAACATTGTAAGAGGCAGATTTTACAACGCCATTATTTGTAACCACATAAGTTATTGTAGCTGTTCCAGCACTAGTACCTGTTACAACACCTAAAGCACTAACTGTAGCTCTACCAGCAACACTGCTCCAAACACCACCAGCAATATTGGTATTTAAAGTAATTGATGAGTTAACACAAACACTATTTGGGCCTGTAATAGCTAGTGCAATATTTGTATTAACACTTAAATTTAAACTAGCTGCACTATCGCAACCCAAAGCATTGATTAAATGAGCAGTTTGAGAACCAGCAACTGTAAATATTAATCCATTCCAACTATATGGTAATTGTGTAGAATTGATGGTGAGGTTTGTTGATGAACTGCTATTTACTTTTACTAATAAATTTAAAGTTGCAGCACTATCGCAACCAGCAATATTTGTTAGGTGTGCAGTTTGAGAACCAGCATTAGTAAAGGTTAACCCATTCCAATTGTATGGGAGTTCGGAATTGCAAATTCTTAGATTTGTGGTAGATGAATTTGATGGAACAGAATTATCATAAATAACTGTTCTAATTCTAAAATCGTTATATGCTGTCCAAGATGCTCCATTACTGTAAAAAGAACGACCACTATTAGATAAATTTTCGTACCCCAAATTCCAGCTATCACCAGTTCCTGGTACTAAAACAACAAAATAATCTGTACCATTTGTAACTGTAATATTCAATGAACTTACATCATAATAATTCCAAGAAAATTTTGCAATAGATGATGTTGCTATACTCATAGAACCTAATAGGGTTGCAGGGTTGCCAGAACTATTTGTTCTAACTTCAATTGTAAAACCATTGGTTGGTATAGCAGTTCCTGTTTTAAAATAAACACCTCCCAATTTACCATTAATTGTTGGTGTAAACCTTGTTGCTGCTTTGGCTGCCCCTAAACTAAATGATGAATTATTGCTACTAGTTGTAGATGAATCATAGCTGTATGTTGCTCTTTTGAAAGTAGTACAAGTTGCTAATGTGGAAGCAGCACTAAACACATCAATTTTACCATAACCCCAAATAGGATTGTTACTTGATGTTGTGAAAATATCCTTCGTGGCAGTATTAGTTATAGCGTTTTTTATTTCGTTATAAGTAGCATTATTTTTAACTTGTAGCAATAATGCTACACATCCTGCTACCTCAGGCGTTGCCATACTTGTGCCTGATAAAATGTGATATTTATTTGCGACTACTACTGATGTTGAACTTAATGAAATTGCAGCATTTAATGAAGTGCAAGAAATAACCCCTTGACCATTGGCTGCAATGGTAGGTTTTAATACATCATCTCTACGTGGGCCAATAGAACTAAAAGTAGAAATATTGTCTTGTTGCGTACCACTAAATGCATAACCACCAGGCGATGTAGTTGAAGTAGAATACCAATCTAATTTACCAACGTACGATGCAACTGTAATAGCAGAGTTGGCACATCCTGGAGAATGTATTTGATAATTGCCATCTGCACCTGCAATAGAAGTGCTGCCATAATCTGCACCTCTAAAGTTTAACCATCCGTCCATAGTAATGTTGTTAGTACTTATGTTATTGATGTTTAATGTCCACGTGCCTGATGCATTTGTTGAAGCTGTTTTTCTAGTTATATAAACATTTATAAGTCTATCGCCACTTTCAATATCAATTTCATTATCAAAGTAAACTGTTGCATTATTATTCATTGCAGGAGCAATAATGTTTTGATTAGGATTAGTAACAATCATACCGCCATTAGGATCTGTAAGAGTTGCAGTTACTGCACTTGTATCGTTTACATACAATGAGAATTGAAATAAATCAACAGCAGTTGTGCCAGATGCAGCTGGTAGGTTTATAATAATATTCCCATTAGAATTACTGTTCAAAGCTAATCGTTTGTGAAACGTTTTGCCATTATCGTTTCCTGCTGCTATTACTGCAACTCTTCCATCGCCCGAGTTAGAAAAATTATCAACTGCTACTTCGTTTGGTGCTGTACCATCGTGAGCTCCAAATTGTCCCCCAATACTCATATTTACTACTAGTGGTTTATTATAAAAATTGGCTATGTTTTTAAAATAAGTCATAGCATCAATTTGGCTAGGATAATTAAAAAAACTATTGCCACCTTTTACAACTACTATATCAGCATTAGGTGCAATTCCACTAAATTTTCTGGATGCTAAACTAGCACCATTACCAGCAGCAGTGCCAGTGACGTGTGTGCCGTGTTGGTTATAATCTCTTTCTCTAACAAAGCCTGTTGGCGTTCCATCTAACTCATCATTTATTTGTGTTTGTGTATATTCAACTCCATAGGTAAAACCTGTTGGTGAAATTTCGCTATTAATAGGAGTGATGGTATGATCCCAAATGCGAAGTATTCTACTTTTTGTGGTATCTGATGGGCTTCTAAAATCTAAATGTAGCCAGTCAATACCAGTATCATAAACTCCAACAATAACACCATCTCCTTTGTAAGTTGTATTATTTAAATTGCCAGAATGTAATAATGCTGCACCACTAGTGCCAACAGAAATATCGTTGCTTGGCATAATTACTTTGGGTGCATCAATATATTTTACATCTTCCATTGCAGCTATACTAGTTATTTGATGCAATTGAATCCACGCTGTTACAAATTTTGGTAAAACTGATTGAATAACTATTCCTTTTTTTATGAGTGCTGTTGGATTGGTAGTATAGATAATACACATATATCCTGGAGCATATAAACCAGTTGTAGCATCTAATCCATTTACTGTTTCAGTATGATATAATGCTGGATAACTAGCTGCTGTTTCTGCATTGTACGGGTGTGTAAGCAAGTATTTAAATGCAGGTGCTATTTTGTTATTTTGACCCAATAAGTTGCTAAATGAAAGAATTAATAGAACTATAATGATATTTTTTTTCATAGCATTGTTTTGATTTTACTTGATTTAAAACACAATTTTGGAATAAAAATGTAATATAGCTTTTAATTTCAATAATTCGTATTTTTATTTGTACGAAATAATTCTTTGGAAATCATTTATTGAGAAATATCAAAATTTCCAAGATTCAAATAAACAAATTAGCTCTACAATAATGATGTTAAAAAAAGAGGTTGTCCTGTAGGGACAACCTCTTTCATTTATTATAATTAGTTTATATCTTATTTAGTACTGCATCAACAATCCCATAGGCAACAGCTTCATTCGCATCCATCCAATAATCTCTATCAAAGTCTTGCAAAATTTGTTCTATGGTTTTGCCACAATTTTCAGCAAGAATTTTAGCACCAAGGTATTTTGTTTTTCTAATTTGTTCAGCTTGTATTTCAATATCTGCACTTGTAGCTTGAAAATAACCACTTAAACTAGGTTGGTGAATCATCACTTCTCCACTTGGGAATATGAATCTCTTCCCTTTTGCACCACAACTCAAAAGTATAGAACCCATACTAGCAGCTAATCCCATACAAATTGTACTAACTGGTGATTGTATTAATTTAATAGTATCGTAAATTACCATACCGCTAGTAACAACACCACCAGGGCTATTAATATAGAACTTTATTTCTTCGCCAGGTTTGTCGGCATCCAATAAAAGTAGTTTGGTAACTATTTCCTTAGCACTTTTATCATCAACTGGTCCCCAAAAATAGATAGAGCGTTTTTCAAAAAACATTTGCTCCATTTTTTTACTTAACAAACCACCAATTGGTTGATCTTGCTTCTCCTCTTTAGGGTTTTCGTCTTCGTCGTTAAAATGTATCATATAATTTTTTTATTCTATAGACTACAGTTCATAATCTATATTTTTTAATAATTAATAATCAAAATAAATACTAGTTCTAAAATAGCACTTCGTAGTTACTTATTCGCTTTTCTTGGATTCATTAATAAAACTTCATCAACTAAACCATATTCTTTTGCTTCTAAAGCTGTCATCCAAAAATCACGATCGCTGTCTTTAGCTATTTGTTCAACAGATTTGCCAGTATGATTGGCTGTTATCTCATAAAGTTCTTGTTTCAATTTCTTTATTTCTCTAGCGGTAACTTCAATATCACTTGCTTGACCACCAATTGCACCACTTGGTTGGTGAATCATAATTCTACTATGTTTTAATGCTGTTCTTTTGCCTTTAACACCTGCACACAGTAAAATTTGTCCCATACTTGCAGCCATACCTGTACAAATTGTACTAACATCTGGACTAATAAATTGCATAGTATCATAGACACCCATACCAGCATATACACTACCACCAGGACTGTTGATATACATTTGAATATCTCTAGTTCTATCTGCACTTTCTAAAAATAGCATTTGTGCTGTAATAATGTTGGCAACATAATCATCAATTCCCTGACCCAAAAAAATAATTCTATCCATCATTAATCTACTAAATACATCCATTTGTGCAATGTTTAATGGACGTTCTTCAATAATGTATGGGGTAAGGTTTGTAGGGTTAAATTTTGCTTTGTATTGGTGCAATACATTACTACCAATTCCTTGATGCTTTACAGCATATTTTTCAAATTCGTTTTGTATATTCATTTTAATAATTTCAGGAGCGAAAGATAATGGGATTTGATAAACAAAAATGGTGCGGTGGATTATTTATAGACAAATTGACGGATAAAAAAAACAGCACTGATTTTTGTGCTGCTTTTTTTTAATTTTTATGCCCAAAGATTTGAAGGGTAGTGGTCATCATTTATAATTTTATCAAGACTTGCTTTAACACCTGGAGCATCTTCTTTATAAGTAACCCCAAACCATTTTGAGTTTGTAGGAATCACTTTTACATTACCCATTTTGCTTTGTATAAAATGATTTGTAATAGCTGGTAAAAAAAACTCTGACTTTGGAGTTGCAATATTTTTATCTAAAAATTCTTCAAACTGTTTTTCACATAAGTCAATAACACTAGTATGGTAACATATAAAATTCATACTAACATTATCATCATTATGCAATGGATGTAAACCAGTTTCATCTTCAAAAACTATTTCGCCGTTTTCGGTTTCAAAAATTTTAGTTCTTTCATTTATTTCTATCAAATTATTGCTGTCATCTAATTTGCAAACCCCACGACTAACACTTCCATTTTCGCTTAATGTATTTTTTAACTCGTACCCAATTAGTCCATAAGTTGATTGATTGCATTCAACAGTTAAAAAATGATAGGCTTTTTTAAAAGCATCTTCACCATAAAAATCGTCAGCATTAATTACAGCAAAAGGTTCATTAATAAATCCTTTACAGCAAAGTACTGCATGTGCAGTACCCCAAGGCTTTGTTCTTTCAGCAGGAATTACTCTATTACCGGTGAAACTAGTTAATTGTTGATAAACATAACCTGTTTTAATTTTCCCATTGAGTTTAGGCTCAAAATTATTTTTAAAACCCTCAGCAAATTCTTCTCTAATAATAAAAACTACTTTTCCAAATCCTGCTCTGATAGCATCGTAGATGGAATATTCCATTATAGTTTCTCCAGATGGTCCAAACGACTGCACCTGCTTCATACTACCATAACGGCTAGCCATACCTGCTGCAAGAATTACTAATGTTGGTTGCATATTTTAAAAAATCTTGGCAAAAATAGGGTATAGTGGTTAGTGTAACAATAGTTTTGTGCAATCGAATACAAAATGGATAATCAAATAACAATACCCCCAATCCAATCTATTAGCAAATTTTCAGAAATGCTTGGGTCAAAAGTTGATGTTTTAAGGTTGGATTTACTCCATCCAATTGTTTCGGGTAATAAGTGGTTTAAATTGAAATATTATATAGAGGATGCTGAAGAAAAAGGCTATAAAAAGATTGTAACTTTTGGTGGTGCATATTCAAATCATATTGTTGCTACAGCTTTTGCAAGTAAATCTCAAGGTTTTGAAACTATTGGTATTATCAGGGGTGAAGAGCCAAAGACTATTTCACACACATTGCAACAAGCAAGAGATTATGGAATGGAATTATATTTTACAAGTAGAGAGGAATATCAAAACAAAAAAACATTAGAGGAATATTATTTAAATAAAGGATATTATATTATCCCAGAAGGTGGTTGTGGAAGTTTGGGTGTAAAAGGATCCACAGAAATATTAGATAGTGTTTTTGACATAAAAACTTATACGCATATAATTTGTGCTTGTGGAACTGGAACAATGATTGCAGGTATTATACAATCATCATTCCCATATCAAAAAGTAATCGGCATCAATGTATTGAAAGGGTACACTGAAATTAAAAATGATATTATTGATTTGCTAGATGATAGGTTTAAAAGCAAAATGTTTGAAATATTGAATGAATATCATTTTGGAGGTTATGCCAAATCTCCTGAGAAGCTTTTGAATTGGATGAATAATTTTTGGCAAAAAGAAAAAATTCCTACCGATAAAGTTTATACAGCTAAATTATTTTATGCAGTTGAAGATTTAATTTCAAATAATTATTTCAACAACGATAGTAAACTTCTTGTTATTCATTGTGGGGGTTTACAAGGCAACCTCTCACTGCCGAAAGGAACTCTTTTATTTTAATAGACCATACAATTATATTTGCTTTAGAATGAAAAAAATAATCCCAGTTTTATTATTCTTTTGCTTAAAATCTTTTTCGCAAGATACTCTTCCAAAATTTAGTTTGGTTACTTTAAAAGGAGAAAAAGCTCAAATAAGTTGGACAAACCCTTTTACAAACTGTATACAATTATCAATTCAAAAGTCTTACGACAGTTTAAGGTTCTTTCAAACAGTTTTTTCAACACCATCTCCCGAGCTTCCACAAAACGGATATATTGATAATAATTACATACCTCAAATTAAAACCTACTATAGAATTTTCTTTGTGTTAGACGATGGTAATTATTTCTTTACAGAATCAAAGTCAGTACCAAAGTATACACAACAAACATTCATTAAGCCTAAGCCAACAGCTAGTGAGGTTAAAAGAACTAATCAAATAATCGACAGCACATCAAAACCTGTAAACTTAATAACACCACCCAATCCTGGGGCATTACCTGCAAAACGAATTTTTAGTGTTTATAAAAGAAGTACAGATTCTCTTGTGAAAGTACTGGATGAGGTGAAATTTTACAGGTTTAAAGATTCTATAGCTACTAAAACAAAAGATACCTTATTTTCTTATGATAATGATATTATTATTTGGAAACCATTTGTGCCCAAGCCTTTATGGAAAGCATCTACAAACATATTTACCACCGATAAAGGTTATCTGCAGATCGTATTATCCAAAGCAAAACAGCACAAGTATCAAATTATTTTTTTTGATGAAAGTAACCACGAAATATTTAGTATTAAGCAAGTTAAACAAGAGAAATTGATACTTGAAAAAAGTAATTTTACACACGCTGGTTTGTTTTACTTTAAACTTTACGAAGACGGTGTATTAATTGAAGAAAACAAGTTTTATATCGATAATGACTTTTAAACTACAATAAAATCATTTATTATTCTAGTTTGTTTTCACCTGTCACTTAACAAAAAAGATTGAATAATTTTAGCAACAACAGAAACAATTAATATTACAAGTTTTGTTTTGCAATCGAATTCTATTTTTTCATAATCCCATATACACTGTTATACTATATTTGCCACTCACTTAAAAAATTAAAATTATTATGCGTTCTATTGCATTTAGAGAAGCCCTTAGAGAAGCTATGAGTGAGGAAATGAGGCGAGATGAAAGGGTGTTTTTAATGGGAGAGGAAGTAGCTGAATACAATGGTGCTTACAAAGTGAGCCAAGGTATGCTTGCTGAATTTGGTGCAAAAAGAGTTATTGATACACCTATATCTGAACTAGGTTTTACAGCTGTTGCTGTAGGTGCTGCACAAAATGGTTTACGCCCTATAGTTGAATTTATGACTTGGAACTTTGCAGTTTTACCTATGGATCAAATATTAAATACTGCCAGTAAAATGCTTGCGATGAGTGGTGGACAAATAAGCTGCCCTATTGTTTTTAGAGGTGGTAATGGAAGTGCAGGACAGCTTGGAGCTCAACACAGCACAGCATTTGAAAGCTACTATGCAAATATTCCTGGGTTAAAAGTTATTTCTCCAAGTAATGGATACGATGCAAAAGGGTTATTAAAACAAGCTATTCGCTACGAGGAAGACCCAGTTATTTTTATGGAAAGTGAGTTGATGTATGGCGACAAATGTGATGTGCCAGAAGAAGAATACTACATTGAAATAGGAAAAGCTGATGTTAAACGTGCTGGTAGAGATGTTACTATAGTTGCTTATAATAAAATGATGAAAGTGGCATTGGCAGCAGCTGAAGAGTTAGAAAAAGAAGGAATTAGTGCCGAAGTTATTGATTTAAGAACAATACGCCCACTTGATTGGAGAACAATATTGGAGAGTGTTAAAAAAACAAATCGTCTTGTAATAGTTGAAGAACAATGGCCATTTGCTAGTGTAAGCAGTGAAATTACTTATAGAATACAAAAAGAAGCATTTGATTATTTAGATGCACCTATTAGAAGAATAACAAGTGCCGATGCACCAATGCACTATGCACCCAACCTTGCAGCACTTGCCATACCAGATGTTGAAAGAACCGTAAAATTGATTAAAGAGGTAATGTACATTAAGAAATAAACTATTTAAACTAATAAACACAGCCTGATTTGTTTATAAATCAGGCTGTTTTTTTTTAAAATTTTTTATTAAAATCTGAACTAATAAATCATCATTTTATAAAACACCAACTACGCATTTTTTAGTAACAAATAAATCCCCTAATTTTCGCAAAAATTAACAGTTGAGAGAAGCACTTTTTATTAAAAAAAATAAAGGCCGTTGGGAAAAAATGGTGCATTTGCCTGCCGATGATATTGATGAAATGGCAGGAGAATTTACTCAATTGGTAGATGATTTGGGCTACAGCAAAACCTTTTATCCCGCTAGTAAAACAACTACTTTTCTTAATACTGAAGCTTCAAAAAGATACCTTTCTATTTATAAAAACAGGAGGGAAGAAAAAAACAGAATTCTACAATTTTTTACTGAAGACTTGCCATTGGCTGTTGCTAAACATCATAAAGTACTATTGATTTGTTTTATATGTTTTATGCTTTTTTATGTGGTGGGTTTTTATAGTGCAATGAAGGATGAAAGTATTGTAAGAGATATTTTAGGAGATAGCTATGTTAGGCAAACTGAAAAAAATATAGCCGATGGCAACCCTTTTGGAATTTATCAAACTGAAAAGGAATTTTCTATGTGGATTAGTATTATGCTTCATAATATTGAAGTAGCATTTATGTTTTTTTTAAGAGGATTGTTATTCCCTTTTTTCACTATTCAATACCTTGTTCAAAACGCTATGATGGTTGGTGTTTTTGATGAGTTTTTTTATATACGTGGCTTGGGTAATCAGTTTATTTTGGCAGTAATGATACACGGCATATTAGAATTATCTGCAATAGTTATTGCTGCTGCTTCTGGTATTGTACTTGGTAAAGGATGGCTTTTTCCAGGTGAACTTTCTAGATTAGATGGCTTTAAATTGGGTGCTAAAGAAGGAATGAAAATTTTTATAGGAGTAGTTCCAATACTAATGATTGCAGCTTTTTTTGAAGGTTTTGTTACACGCCACTATAACAGTATGCCTTTGTGGATTAATATTTCAATTTTGCTGGCATCAACTGTTTTTATTATTGGTTATTTTGTGTTGTATCCATTTAAATTAAAAAAGAAACACAAGCAAATTGCCGAATAAAATAATTTCCATATTGCTGTTTGTGTTGGGGTTTAGTTTAACGCCCAATACTTCTTTTTCTCAAAATTATGAAGACACAATTGTTAGAACAATTGAAGACTCTACTGTAGATACTTTGGAAGAAGATGATAGCACTACACTTACAGAAAATACAAAAAAAGATTTAGGTTTTACTGATGCAAGAATAGATACTTCAAGTGTACAAATGCGATTGATATTTAATGACACCATTGCAAAAATGAAGCTTCAAGATGCGTATCAATATCACCCAAAAAATAATGAAGCAATAAAACGAGAAAAAAAAGTTAATAACACTAAACCATTAGTTTCTAGTGCTTTTTTAGAGTTCTTATTTTGGTTATTAGCAATTGGTTTTTTAGTGGTTATAATTGTTGTTTATGCAATGGATGGAAACGTAAATGTATTTTCTAAAAGGAATAAAAAAGTACAAACAACAACTGAAGATACAGATGTATTTAACCAAAATATTTTTGATTTGGACTTTCCAAAATTGATTCAACAAGCAATTGATTCATTAGACTATAATAAGGCTGCAAGATTGGGTTTTTTAAAGCTTTTAACTATTTTGAATAATAAAAAACTAATTGAGTATAGTATTGATAAAACAAACTTTGATTATCAATTTCAACTTATTCATACAAAACATTATCAAAATTTTTTACTAACTGCAAATTATTACGAGTATGCTTGGTTTTCGGGAATTGTAATAAATGCTAATCAATATAATAAAATTGCTAACGGCTTTAAGCAATTTGAAGAACAGTTAAATTAATTCATTTTTGAAAAAAACAAGTTCATATATACTAATTTTTGCAATGCTAGTGCTGCTAGTAGCTGCATTTGTGTTATATAAACCAGAAAAAAAGTTTGATAAAAAAGTTACACTAAACAGAAAAGATACAAGGCCTTATGCAACAAGCATTTGTTATAACAGTTTAACTTCAATGTTTAGAAATTGTAAGATAAAAGTTAATAATGATGAGCCTTACGAGTGGTACAATTATGATAGTATAAAAAATGGCGGCAACTTGCTTTTTTTGGTAAGCCAAAGATTTAATCCCAATACAGATGATTTAGAACTACTGCATGAATTTGTATCAAATGGCAATTATATTTTTATTAGTTCATCAAGTGTCAATAGCAATACCACTGATTATTTTGATGTTAAATATGATTATAGTTTTAACACTATTGATTTTAACGATAACTATTACGATTCGGTAAATACTACTCTAAAACTCCCTTTTTATAACCCATCTTCAACTTATTTTAATGCAGGGTTTTCAAGTGGAATGTATTTTAAAGAATTAGATTCTACTAAATATACAGTATTAGGTTGTAATGTAAAACAAGAACCCAATTTTATAAGAGGAAAAATAAAGAATGGGATGGTGTTTTTTCATTCCGATCCATTTCTTTTTTGTAATTATTTTATCACACAAAAGAATAACGATGAGTATTTTGAGAAGGTCATTGCTGCAATTCCTAATAATGTAACTAAAATTATTTGGGACGATTATTACACATATAAACGAGATGGTGATAAAAAACAAGAACGCTCTCCTTTCAGAATTTTGTTTAGTTATCCAGCTTTTTTATGGGCTTTTGCAATAGCTATATCATTATTTATAATCTACTTTTTGGTAAATTTTAAAAGAAAACAAAGGTTAGTTAAAGCAAAAAAAAATGTACAAAACGATTCGTTGTATTTTGTTCAAACCATTGGTAGGCTTTATTTTCAGAAAGGAGATCACATTAATCTTGCCAATAAAATGGTTGCTTACTTCTTAGAACATATTAGAAGCAAATATTTTATCAATACTTCATCTTTAAATAACGAATTGGTAAGTAAGTTAAGTTTAAAATCGGGCTATCCAGAAGATAAAACTTATAATATCATTCAAACTGTAGTTGACATTCAATCACAACAGAATATAACACAAGAACAGTTAAATAAATACTACACTATTTTTCAAAATTTTTATAAACACACAACGTAATGGAAGAAAATAATCTTGAAGAAAACATATTTGAACAAAGAACCAATCTTGGTTTATTACATCAAGCAGTAGCAGCAATTACAGGTGAAATACGAAAGATAATTGTAGGGCAAGATGATATGATACGAATGTTGCTAGCAGCAATTCTTGCTGATGGACACGTAATTATAGAAGGTGCTCCAGGAGTTGCAAAAACAATAACAGCAAGGCTTGTAGCTAAAAGTATTGATGTTAAGTTTAGTCGAATTCAATTTACACCAGATTTAATGCCTAGTGATGTTTTGGGTACATCAATATTTAATCCCAACACCAGCAAGTTTGAATTTAAGCGTGGACCAGTATTTAGCAATATTGTATTGATAGATGAAATTAACAGAGCTCCAGCAAAAACACAGGCAGCTTTGTTTGAAATCATGGAAGAAAGGCAAGTTACAATGGATGGAACAGCTTATGTAATGGAACCTCCTTTTATTGTAATAGCAACCCAAAATCCAATTGAATACGAAGGAACTTATCGTTTGCCTGAAGCACAATTAGATAGATTTTTATTTAAAATTCAAGTGCCATATCCAACACTGGAACAAGAGGTTGATATATTATCTAAGTTTCATCAATTGGCTAGTGAAAGTCCTTTTGCAAATATTCAAGCAGTGCTTAATGGAGAGCAAATAAGAGCTATAAGAACACAAGTGAAACAAATAGTAATTGATGAAAAATTATTGAAATTTATTGCTCAAATTATTACAACAACACGTAGTCATAAATCTATATTTTTAGGGGCATCTCCACGTGCATCATTGGCAGTTATGAATGCATCAAAAGCAATAGCAGCAATGGCTGGAAGAGATTTTGTTACACCCGATGATGTGGTGTTTGTTTGCCCTTACGTTTTGCGACATAGATTGATATTAACTCCAGAAAAAGAAATGGAAGGCATTACAACCAACGATGTTATTAAACAAATTATTCAAAGTTTAGAAATACCTAGATAATGATTATTGATTAATAATTATTAATCAATAATTTTCAATTACTACAATGAAAGCATTTTACAAATCATTCTACTTAAACCCACTGTTTTATTTGGCAGGGGCTATTGTATGCTTGGTATTTGCCTTTTCATTTTTCCTTATTCCATTATTTATTGTTGCACAAATATTGCTTGTTGTGTTATTGGTACTTCTGTTTTTAGATGTAGTTTTTTTATATGCAAAATCTAACTCATTTATTGCAGAAAGGCATATCAATTTAAGGCTGAGTAATGGAGATAAAAACGCTGTTAATATTCATTTGCAGAGCAATTATAGTTTTCCTGTATCTATTGATATTATTGAAGAATTGCCTGTACAGTTATTAAGTAAAGTAATTGAACTAAAGCCATTATTGTTAAAAGCAAATGCAAGTAATATCGTTAATTACTATGTTACACCAACAGAAAGAGGTGAATACAATTTTGGCAATACATTGGTATTTATTACATCGCCTTTGAAATTAATTAAAAGGCGTTTTGAATTTAAAACGAGTCAAACAGTTTTTGTATATCCGTCTTATATTCAAATGCAAAAATTTTCGTTGTCAGCAGTTAGCAATAGCTTACAACAAACAGGCAGCAAGCGTGTAAGAAAATCGGGTAATAGTGTTGAGTTTGAGCAAATAAAAGAATATGTACAAGGCGATGATTACAGAACCATAAACTGGAAAGCAACTGCAAGAAAATCGCAGTTGATGGTTAATACTTATGTTGATGAAAAGTCGCAACAGGTTTATTGTTTAATAGACAAAAGCCGTAATATGAAAATGCCTTTTGAAGGTTTATCGTTGCTTGATTATTCTATTAATGCAAGTCTTGCATTAAGCAATATTGCTATTCAAAAACAGGACAAAGCCGGACTTGTTTGCTTTGCTGAAAAAATTGACTGCTTTGTTCCTGCCGATAGAAAACCAATGCAAATGGAAGGCTTACTGCAACAACTATATAAGCAAGAAACAATGTTTAAAGATGCTGATTACGAAAGCTTATATGCACAAGTAAGATACAGAATTAAACAAAGGAGTTTGTTGATTTTGTTTACCAATTTTGAAAGTGAGTACAGTTTAAAAAGACAATTGCCTTACTTAAAACAAATTGCTAATCATCATTTATTATTAGTAGTATTTTTTGAAAATACGGAGATAAAAAAAATATTAGAATCAGACGCTTCAAACACAGAAGAAATTTATATACAAACTATTGCCGATAAATTTTTGTACGAAAAAAAGTTAATGTTAAAAGAACTAAGACATAATGGTATAACAGCTATTATAACAACTCCAGCACAGCTTACTGTTAATACCATTAACAAATATTTAGAAATAAAGCGAAGGCAGGAATTATAAGTTTGTTAACTTAAAACTTGTACTAAATTCTCAGTTTTATCTACAATTTCCCCAATTGGTTCGGCATATAAATTATTATCCTGCAATAGCTGCTTTATAAAATCAACTTTAGTTTTATCAACTGCAATTAATAAACCTCCACTAGTTTGTGGGTCTGCTAATATGGCTTTTGCATTATCAATATTTACATCACTACCAAAACCAATTTTACTACCATAACTATCCCAGTTTCTATTGGTGCCTCCTGGTATGGATTTGTTATCAATATAATATTGAAGTTCGCTAGTAATTAGTGGTACTTTATTTAAATGTACAATAGCACTAACGCCACTGCCTTCAGCCATTTCAGTTAAATGCCCTAGCAATCCAAAGCCAGTAACATCAGTTATTGCATTCACAAAGTCTAATTTGCCCAAGGCTTCACCAATTTTGTTTAATTGCATCATTTGTAGTGGTGCTAATTGCTTGTGTTCATCTTTTAATAATCCTTTTTTTTCTGCTGTTGTTAAAATGCCTACCCCTATTTTTTTAGTTAAAAACAATACGTCACCAACTTTTGCAGTGTTGTTTTGTTTAATATTGGCAATGCCAACCAAGCCATTTACGGCTAACCCAAAAATGGGCTCTGGTGAATCTATGCTATGCCCACCTGCTAATGAAATACCAGCTTCTTTACAAATACTTCTGCTACCTTCAATAACACGTTGTGCTACTTCTGGTGGCAGTGTGTTAATTGGCCATCCAAGAATTGCTATTGCTAATATTGGTTTGCCACCCATTGCATATACATCACTAATAGCATTGGCACTAGCGATACGCCCAAAATTGTATGGGTCATCTACAATTGGCATAAAAAAATCAGTTGTAGAAATGAGGGCAGTTCCATTGCCTAAATCATAAACAGCTGCATCATCTTTACTATGATTGCCCACAATCAATTTATCGTTATCGGGCATTGAAAAATTAGATGCCAAAATTTGGTCTAAAACCTTTGGCGATATTTTGCAGCCACAACCTGCACCATGAGAATATTGTGTTAGTTTAATATTGTCAATATCTGTATTTGTCATTTTATGTTTTAATTTATGCTCAGTAATGTTTGTGCATTTCCCTTTGCATCTACTTTACTACAAGGTATTTTTGTTAGTATTGTTTCAATGGTTGGTTTAGTATACAAACCACTCAAATAATATTTGTCATAGTATTTTAAAAGAATTGAAAAACAGTTTTCAATATCATCTTCTAATAAATAATTAATCGCATTTTTAGCATCTAAACCACCCAATCTTTTTTTAATTCTAATAATCGCATTCACTAATTTATCCTTTCCAAATTTACCATAACCAGCAATAATGTATTGCAGTCGTTCTTCAAATGGAATATCTAAAAAATATACGTTTGCTTGTTGCTTTTGTTGGTGTATTTTGGTAGGAATATTTACATTGCCAATACGTTGGCTTTCGTCTTCAATCCAAATAATCTCATTTTTATATAAATACAATTCAACTGCTAACTTATTCTCAAACATTTCTTGTGAGGGTTGTGCTATTTCATTCAAATTACCAAAAGCCGAACCTTTGTGCAATGCTAATTTCTCTAAATCAATAATCGTTGCATTTTGTTGTTTGAGTGCAGCTAATACTTCAGTTTTCCCACTACCTGTGTAGCCACCTATTACTTTAAAGTGATAGGTTTTTTCAAATTGATTCAATACCCAATTTCTATAGGCTTTATAACCACCAATAATGGTGAAAACTTTGTAGCCATATAAATCTAAAAGCCAAGCGACACCTGCACTTCGCATTCCTCCACGCCAACAATGCACTACAATTGAAATGTTTTTATTATTGGGTTGCTGCAATTTATTATTGATAATTAGTTGTTCAACCTGCTCAACCATTTCAGTCATTTTTGTGCCAAAATATTTAAGCCCAATTTTAATGGCTTGCTCTCTGCTTTGCTGTTTATAAGCAGTGCCTACAACCTTTCTTTCTTCATCATTAAACAAGGATAAATTATTTGCAAATGGAATATGAGCGTGTATAAATTCACTAGGGCTGCGTACATCCAATAACAAAAAACTGCCAGTTGGCATATTAATAAAATCGTAAATAGTTATTTTTTGAATGGGCATTTGTAGCAAACTTATTGAATGGCAAATTAAATATGATATTTTATAAAACTGTTACTGTAGATAAAATCACCTTTATGATTCAATATTTTATTCGATTATTAAAACAACTCCCATCTTTGCCATAATAGAAAGAAAATAGAATGTCATCACCAATTCATTATACAAACTGTCCTTGTTGCGATAGCAAAAATTTTTCAAAATTGTTGTCAGCCAAAGACTATACAGTAAGCCACGAAGAATTTGATGTTTTAGTTTGCAGTAATTGCACAATAGCATTTACTCAAAATGTAGCAACACAAGATGCAATAGGCAAATACTATCAATCTCAAAGCTATATTTCACATTCCGATACAAAAGATGGATTTATTAGTAAAGTATATCATTCTGTACGAAATATCACCCTTGTATCTAAACTTAAATTAGTACAAAAAGTAACTGTTGGTGCAGGAACAGGTGCTTTTACCAATACAATGATGCAGGCTGGCTGGAATGTAACAGCATTGGAGCCAGATGATATTGCTAGGTCAAATGCAAAAAGCAAATATGGACTTGATTTAAAAAGCCCATCAGAACTATTTAATCAAACTGCTGAAAGTTTTGATGCCATTACATTGTGGCACGTTCTAGAGCATATACACACATTGAAAGATTATTTAAAACAATTTCAAGCTGTTTTAAAAAGAGATGGAAGATTGGTAATTGCTGTTCCAAACTATACCAGTTATGATGCTAGCTATTACAAGCAGTTTTGGGCAGGCTACGATGTGCCAAGGCATTTGTACCATTTTTCCCCAGCAAGTATGGATGTATTGGCTAAACAATTTGGGTTTACCATTGAAGCTACAAAACCAATGTGGTTCGATAGTGTGTATGTGTCTATGCTGAGTGAGCAGTATAAAACTGGAAAACAAAATCTGGTGAAAGCTTTTTTTGTAGGAATGATGTCTAACTTAAAGGCCTTATTCAATTCAAAAAAATGCAGCTCGGTAATCTATATTCTAAAAAAAGCCTAAACTTCAATTAAACTAGGCATTCTCTCTTGTAAATATTAAACTTTCAGCCCCAAACCTTAAACCCTTTTATATTTGCGACCATTATAAAATAAGCAATGTTAATAGGACTTCAAAACGTAACCTTCGAATTTGGTGCAAGAGTAATTGTGCAAGATGCAACCTGGCATATAAATCCAGGAGAAAGAATTGGATTAATTGGTTATAACGGTACAGGTAAATCTACTTTATTCAAGGTTTTGGTTGGAGAATATACACCAAGTAAAGGTTCTGTTGAAAAGGGTAGAGAAACCACTATTGGCTATTTGCATCAGGATTTATTAAGTTTTGATACTAATGATTCTATTCTTGAAGTAGCACTTTCTGCCTTTGAAAGAGTAAAGCAAATAGAAAAAGAGCTTGAAGAAATTACCCAAAAATTAGAAACAGATAGTAGCGATGAAATGTTGCTATTATATTCAGATAAACTCCACGATTTAGAAGTAGCTGGAGGTTATGAAATTGAATACAAAACCGAAGAAGTGTTACACGGCTTAGGTTTTAGTGATAAAGATATTAAGCGTCCATACAAGGAGTTTAGTGGAGGCTGGAGAATGCGTGTGTTGCTAGCTAAAATGATTTTACAGCAACCAGATGTATTATTGCTAGATGAACCTACCAACCACTTGGATTTGCCAAGTATTGAATGGCTTGAAAAGTATTTAATAAATTATAAAGGAAGTGTTGTAATTGTTAGCCACGATAAGTTTTTCTTGAACAGAATGGTTAATAAGATTGTTGAGCTATATCAGCAAGAATTACATATTTACTCTGGTAATTATGAGTTTTATGAAACTGAAAAAGCAATACGTGTAGAGTTACAGCAAAAGGCTTACGAAAACCAGCAAGATTACATTCGCCAACAAGAACGATTTGTAGAACGCTTTAAAGCAAAAGCTTCTAAGGCTGCTGCTGCACAAAGTATTGTTAAACGTTTAGATAAAATTGAACGTATTGAACAAACCGAAATTGAAAGACCCAATATTAAAATCAATTTTAGAATAGATAAACAACCAGGAAAAATTATTAGCGAATTAAAGAATGTTAGCAAAAGTTTTGGCGACATTCAAATTTTAAATAATGCTTCTATTGAAATAAACAGGGGTGATAAAATAGCATTGGTTGGTGCAAATGGTAAAGGAAAATCTACAGTCTTAAGAATCGTTTCAGGAACAGAAAGTGTAATAGGGGAGAGGGTTGCTGGACATAATGTTGAAGAAAGTTTTTATGCTCAGCACCAGCTTGAGGCATTAAACATTAACAACACCATTTTAGAAGAAATGCAATTATGTGGCAGTAGTAAAACAGACCTTGAATTGCGTAGTTTGCTTGGTTGTTTTTTATTTAGTGGTGATGATGCTGATAAAAAAATCAGGGTTTTGAGTGGGGGAGAGAAAGCACGTGTAGCATTGGCAAAAGTTATTGCAGGAAAAAGTAATTTTTTATTACTGGATGAGCCTACGAATCACTTAGATATGCACAGTGTGGAATTGCTCGCAGAAGCTTTAAGTAAATACGAAGGCAGTTATTTATTGGTAAGTCACGATAGATATTTTATTTCAATGGCTGCCAATAAAATTTGGGAAATTGAAGATGGTATCATCAAAGAATTTAAAGGTACTTATGCTGAATGGACACAGTGGAAAGAACGAGAAGCAGCAAGGATTGGCAAGTCAAAAGTTGAAAGTCAAAAACAAAAAATAGAGCCAACTGTTGCAATAACAAAAACTCCTACCATCAACGAAAAACAAGAAACAAGAAACGATGGTAAAGAACTTCAGAAGCTTAAACGATCGTTTGAAAAAGTTGAAGGTGATTTAGCTAATCTTAATTTAAAGAAAACTACTATTGAAAATGATTTGGGCAATCCTGATATTTATTCAGATAAAACCAAGTTCACTGCTTTAGAGGCTGCATATAAAACAGTTCAAGCAGAATTAGCAACTGCCAATAAACAATACGAAGAGTTGTTTGAAAAAATAATGGAGTTGGAGGGATAATAATCTTTATTGATGATACACCCTTGAAGCTACAATTTTTCCATTGGCAATTTCAAGTACTTCACCAATTTGGATATCTTGCTCATTAGGTGTTTGGCGTATGTATTCCATAAAAACCATTGCATCGTTGGCAACAATGTTTAAAATTTTATAATGCAGATTAGGCAATCTATCAAACGCATCTTGCCACCAACTTCTTAAAGCTGCTTTGCCTTGTATTAATCCATTGGTTTCTGGTTGTCTTATTTTTAGTTTAGGGCTATAATGCTTTGCTGCATCATCATACAAACTCAGTAAATTTTCTAAGTTATGTTCATTAAAAGCAGCAAACCATTGAAGTGTGAGGTTGTGGTTGGGGTGCATAGTCAATTTTATTTCCCAAATATAATCAAAACAATTTCCTTTGTTCACTAGGTACACAAAACGTTGTAGTGTCTAAGTTCCAGCGTTCTGCATTTAAGCCATATAGTTTATTGTACTTAATAAACTGCTGGCTCACCAAATTGTCAATAGGTTCTTCACCACACATTCTTTTGCTGCTATATATTGAGGTGTCATTT
Organism: Chitinophagaceae bacterium; assembly: GCA_049241265.1. Classification (GTDB taxonomy): domain Bacteria; phylum Bacteroidota; class Bacteroidia; order Chitinophagales; family Chitinophagaceae; genus CAIVPM01. Next base: position 3,467 of record JBMLRA010000296.1, on the reverse strand, counting down.
TAAAACCTTATTCTGTTAATTAATTGTTCAATACCACTTGGTTTTGTTTTATATAAACACACAGATTGCACAGTTTGTTCTTCGCTTCCCCCAGATACTTTTAATGTTTGTGTGGCATTCATACTAAACGATTGTTGCCATTGTTGCATTAATTTGGATACAAGTATTTGCGTACATAAAAAACTACCATCGCTTTGCAAACATAAATTGCTTAAATGCCTGCACAGTAGTGCTTCTGTTTGTTCCTCAGCATCAAAGCCAGCAAGCGTAATGGGTAATTTATTGTTGCTGCATTCAACAATAATTTTATAGTGTAATTGGGCAGATAAATTACTAACATTCATAAAACTAAATTTTGTAGTGTAAAAATACTAATTAATTTAGCATAATCAAATTTATTTTTCACCACTTAATTTTTAATATATGAACGAGAAGCTAATTGAACGAACAGCCTATTCTGGAACCAAAAACTTTACACAGCAAAACGTTAAAACAGCCAATGCATCTGGCTTTGGTGCAGCTGCTGACGATTTTATGGAGCGTGGAATTGACCTTAATGAAATGCTAATTAATAATAAACCTGCTACTTATTTTTTTAGAATGAATAGTAATGCAATGGAAGAAACAGGCATTTTTAGTGGTGATGTATTAGTAGTTGACAGAAGCATTAAAGCCACCAATGGAAAAATTATTGTTGCAGCCATTAATGGAGAATTAATTGTAAGAAGGTTTTCTAAAGATTTTAATAAAGCTACGCTAGCAGCTACTAATAAAAAGTTTAAAGATATTGTGGTTGATGAGTTTAGCGATTTTAATTGTTGGGGCGTTGTTACTTATACCATTCACAGTTTAAATAAAGTGGGCAGCTAATAATAATTATGATAGCCATTGTAGATTGCAATAGTTTTTATTGTTCTTGCGAAAGATTGTTTCGCCCTGAATTGGAAAATAAACCAGTTGTTGTATTAAGCAATAATGATGGCTGTATTATTTCAAGAAGTGATGAAGCCAAAGCTCTTGGTGTTGGTATGCCTGGCCCATATTTTAAGGCAAAGCCTATTATTGAGGCTAATAATGTAGCTGTCTTTTCATCTAATTATAATTTGTATGGAGATTTAAGTTGGCGTGTAATGGAAACATTAAGAATAATGTTTGGTAAAGAAAAGGTAGAGGTATATAGTGTTGATGAATCTTTTATAGACTTAAATGATATTTCACCAGAAAAAATAGACGAATTAGCAAAGCAAATAAAAATTACAGTAGAACAATGGACAGGCATTAAAGTTTCTGTAGGTGTTGCACCAACAAAAGTATTGGCAAAAATTGCTAATAAATTATCTAAAAAAAATAAAGAAGCCACAAAATGTGTGCTAGTACTTAATAGCAAAAATAAAATTGAAAAAGCCCTGCAAAAAACAAGTATAGATGCTGTGTGGGGCATTGGTTTTAGCTACGCTGAAAAACTAAAGCAATTTGGTGTTAACACTGCTTATGATTTAAGCATAAAAAATGTACATTGGGCTAGTAAATATTTAGGAGGTGTGGTAGGAGTGAGGCTTTTACAAGAATTAAAAGGCATTCCATCATTACAAATGAAAGATGAACTGCTAAATAAAAAAATGATAATGACTACTAGAATGTTTGGTAATCCTGTAACAGATTTAAAAAGTATTAAAGAAGCTATTGCTACTTACACAACACGGGCAGCCGAAAAATTACGACGCCAATATAGTGCAGCAAATACTATTGGAGTTTTTATTGTTGCCAAGCAAGAAAATCATAATGTTACCTATAATCGTGGTGCAACTATTAGCAGTTATACAACTTTGCCCATTGCAACATCGCTAACCAACCAACTTATAAAACCAGCCATTGAATTGGTAGAACGATTGTTTGAAGAAGGAACTATTTATAAAAAAGCAGGGGTATCGCTTAGTGGCATTGTGCCAGATACTTCTGTACAGGGAAATTTATTTCTACCACAAGCAACCAATAAAGGGAGGTTGTTGATGGATACAATAGATAATATTAATTTTAGTCAAAGAGACGACATATTAAAATTTGCATCATCTGGCACTACACGAAATTGGAAAATGCAGCAAAACTTTATTAGCCCCAAATACACAAGCAGGTGGGATGAATTATGTTTAGTAAAATGATTGTTGCATACTGACTAAGTAAACATCGTTTGTAATTCGATAAATCCTGTTCCAAACTATTGAAAATAAAAAACTATAAAATAATTTACAAAGGTTGTTAAAGAGTATTATTTACTCATCTCCTTCACAATGGCATTCCCATTCTGTATCAAGGTCAATGCAGGTAATAATTGTTACTTCATCGGCACAAGGAGCTACAATAATTCTTAAGTGTTGCTTGTCTTTACTATATCCCTCAACGGCATAACGTTTTTGGCAATCTTTTTTTTGCAAATCACTTTTTTTATAATTGATAGTTCCATTTGCAAGCATATCCTTTATTTCCAATTCATCTATATGTCTGCAATCCATTCTGCATTTAGCGTGTTTTGAGTAGTTAATGTGTGATGGATTTCTATTTAAACCACGTTGCTCTTTCGCAGTTTTTGTATTATTATTTGTTTTTGTATGGTTACTTTTATTGCAGGTTTTAAACAAGAAAACTACTACACATAAAACAAGCAATAAAATATATGGAAATGCTTTTTTATTATTCATATAATTTCAATTATGAAATTCAAAGTAAGTGAATTACTTGCTTTGATATTTTGCTATTCTAAACATTTGTAAAATAACAGAAAGTATTATTAAAGAAAAGCCATAATAAAATGTACTGCTTAATTCTTTTTGCTCATTGTAAATAATAAAGGCTAAAACAATTCCATAAACTGGTTCTAAATTTAGTGTGAGGTTGAGTGTAAATGCCGAAACTTTTTTTAGTGCTTGTAAGCTTAAATCCATAGCAATAACAGTGCAAACCCAACTTAATAGTAGCAGCCAAAATGTATCTTTTAATGTTGGTAGTAAATGATTTGTGGGCAATATTTTTAAGTAAAGTGGCATTAATAAAGTTAGGAATACAAAACCACCAACTAATTCATAAAACATTATTGATTGTGATGTTGCAGTAGCAACATTTTTTTTATTATAGGTAGAGAATAATGCACTAAAAATGGCAGAGAGTAACCCTAATAAAATTCCTAATCTGTATTTATTATCAAAATGAAAAATGAGTGCAATGCCAATGATGCTAATAAGGCTGAGACTTATTTCAATGTAGCTAAATTTAGATTTAACAATTAAAGGTTCTAGCATTGCTGTAAAAAAAGAGATGCATGACAGGCAAATTAGTGCTATTGAAACATTTGCATATTTGATACTTCCATAAAAAAACACCCAATGTAATGCAACTAAAATACCAATACCCATTAAGTTGAGTTTTGATTTAAGTGCAACTTTCTCAAAGGGCTTTCTAATATTAAATATAAG
>JBMLRA010000295.1:0-8278 GCA_049241265.1 Chitinophagaceae bacterium | reverse complement strand
TAAAACCATTGATACACTTGATGCAGATGGTAAATTTACTGCTGAACAATTAGAAAAAAATGTTATCAACGATTTAGTAAAATCTTATGTTGGTGTTGATAGATTTGACCTACGAAAAAAGATTGTTGAAGACATTGCTGCATTGGGGCAAATTGAGAAAATTGAAGAATATAAAGGACAGGTTGGAACAAGTGAAAGAACAGGTGCTATTATTGAAAACAGATTAAGTATGCAGTGGTTTATGGATATGAAAAAGTTCATAGCCAATAATCCTGAAACCTTGACTGCTGTTATGAATGATGAAATTGTATTTCATCCTGCAAAGGCAAAAAATACCTACAAACATTGGATAGAAAATATTAAAGACTGGTGCATTAGCCGCCAATTGTGGTGGGGTCAACAAATACCTGCTTGGTATGATGAAAATGGGAATTATTATGTAGCAGAAAGTCTTGAAAAATTACACAACGATAAACCAGAAACAAAAAACGCCAAACTGATTCAAGATGAAGATTGCCTAGACACTTGGTTTTCTTCTTGGATTTGGCCAATGGAAGTTTTTAAAGGCATCAGCAATCCAAATAACGAGGAAGTAAATTACTATTATCCAACAACTACGCTCGTTACGGGTCAAGATATTATTTTCTTTTGGGTAGCAAGAATGATAATGGCTGGTTATGAATTTAAAAATCAGCAGCCATTTAAAGATGTTTATTTCACAGGAATGGTGAGAGATAAGCAAGGAAGAAAAATGAGCAAGCAATTGGGCAATAGTCCTGATTTGTTGGGTTTAATTGATAAATATGGTGCAGATGCTGTACGTTTTGGTATTATGATTTCAAGCCCTGCTGGTAATGATTTATTGTTTGATGAAAGTAGCTTGGAACAAGGAAGAAACTTCAACAATAAATTGTGGAATGCAATGAAGTTGGTGAAGATGTGGGAGGGAAGAATTGAAGTTAAAAGTGAAAATTCAAAACCAAAAAGTGAAGATGATTTTGCATTAGTATGGTTTGAAAACAGATTGAATGAAGCAAAACAAGAAGTTGAAAATTTGATGAAACAGTTTCAATTGAGTGCTGCTTTAAAAGTTATATACAGTTTAATTTGGGATGATTTCTGTAGTTGGTATTTAGAGTGGGTAAAACCAGGTTTTGAACAACCCATTGAAGCAAGTGTTTATAATAAAACAGTAGAGTATTTTGATGAATTATTACAATTATTGCATCCTTTTATGCCAATTGTTACAGAAGAAATTTACCATCAGCTAAAAGAGAGAAGTCACGACTTAACAACAAAACAACAGTCAACAATCAATAGTCAACAGTCAACAGTTTTAGAGCAAGGTAAATTGTTACAACAAGTAATTACAACACTTAGAGAAGCTCGTGCAAAAAACAATCTTAAACCAAAAGAAGAAATTGTATTGCATATTCAAACACAACAACAACAAGCATTTGACTCTATAAATAGTATTCTTGCAAAACAAGTAAATGCAAAAGAAATCAAATTTGTTACAGACGCTGTTGCCAATACAACAGTAGTTGCAATTGAAAGCGATAAGTTTTATATTGAATCAGAGAAAGAAATTGATACCACTGCTGTAAAAGAAGGTTTATTAAAAGATTTAGATTACCAAAAAGGGTCGTTAGAAATTGTAATGAAAAAATTAGGTAATGAAAGATTTATGGCGAATGCAAAACCAGAAGTTTTGGCTAGTGAACAAAAGAAAAAAGCAGATATAGAAACTAGAATAAAAACGATAGAAGAAAGTTTAGCAACATTATAAAATAATATAACTATTAATTCGTTCGCAATTAAAATTCATTTTATGAGTATAAACAAACAAGATTTAATTTTTATAGTTGATGATGATTTATTTTGGTCTAATATTTTACATCAACTTTTAATAAGTATTGGGTATAATAATATAAAAACTTATGAAAATGGGTTAGATTGTGTAAATAATTTATCGCTTTCTCCAAAAGTTATTTTTTTAGATTATCAAATGAATGGTAAAAATGGACTTGAAGTATTAAAAGAAATTAATACTCAGGCTAATAATTTTAAAATAATTTTTTGCACTGCACACGAAGATTTAAGTGTTGCAATGGGTGCTATGCAGGGCGGCTCTTTTGATTATTTATTAAAAAACAATGCAACAGAAAAAGAAATAAAATCAATTCTAGAAAAAATAAATTAATAGCAATAAATGCCTTTCACTTTTTCTCATCCTGCTATTATTTTGCCTTTAATAAAACATAAAAAATGGTTTTCAGAAACTGCTTTATTTATTGGTGCAATAATTCCTGATTTTGATTATTTTATTAAACTAAAGGCATCTACAAATTTTGCTCATACTATCAAGGGTGTTTTTCTATTTGATTTGCCTATTTCATTCATTGTACTATTCATATGGAATAGGTTTATAAAGCAGGAGCTAATCAAGCATCTTCCTTTTCAATTTAAAGAACAATATCTAAAAATTAGTTACAATAAAGCACAACCTAAGTTATATTTTATTTATACAGTTTCATTATTTATTGGAATATGTTCTCATTTAATTTGGGATGCCTTTACACATTATGATGGATATACAGTATTGCACTTTCATAAATTATCAAACAGCATTTCTTTTTTAAATTACTCAATAAAAATATACAGTTTGTTGCAAGTGCTTAGTAGCATTATTGGGCTAATTGTTATTGTAAATTATTTAAAAAATAGATATGTAGCTTCTTTAAAACTTAATATTACTAATCTTAAATTAAAGTTTTGGGTGTATGTGTTTTTGTTGCAAATCACAATTTTGTGTTGCAGGTTTTTGATTATTACAAATAGCAATTCAAACGAGGATATTATAATGGCATTTTTGGGTGCGTTGATATATGGGTTTGTTTTTATTTGTTTTTTATATCACAAAAAAATTATTCGGGAATAATTCCTATAGTAACAAATTTGTGCAAACTTGTGTTATCAACCCATTTTTCAATTTCTGAGTTTTTAGTAAAAATGAAATGTAATTTTTTTGACGCTTTTTCTAAAACGTAGTGTGCGTTTATAATTTCATTTATACCAGATAAATCAACATTTTTTACATCTTTAGCATCAATAAAAATATCATCGTAATTACTATCAATATTTTGCTCAATAATGTTTCTTAATGAGGTTACTTCGTTGCTTGTAAGGTTGGTGTCAAGTGTTATTTTAAAACAAGGCTTTTGTTTACCAATCATTTCAAATATCGAGGTTACCATACTAATTATTATTTTTACAAATTAACAATGAAGAGTTTAAAAAATAAAGTGTTTCTTTTTTTCTTGCCTTTTTGCATTACTGTAAGTGCACAAAATACAACTAATTTATCTGGCGAACAGCGTGAAGCTTATATACAAAAAGCCATTCAATATAGAAAACAAGAAAAGCAAAACGATGCTATCAAATGTTTAGATACTATATTAAGTTATAACAAAGCAGATGCTCAAATATTACTTTTTAAAGGCGATTTGTTGCTAGAGCTAAAAGATTACCCAAAAGCTATAAATGTTTTAAAAGCTTTGCTGCCTTTGAATTACGAAAAAACAATATCACAAATTAATTTGTCGTATGCATTGTTTATGAATCATAAACCTGCCGTAGCTTTAGGTTATGCAAAACAAGCTTGGACAGAAAATAAAAACAATACAAGTGCAGTAATTAATTATTTTAATGCAATGCTTTGGAATATTAAAACAACACCAGCTAAATATTTTTTAGATTCTGTTTCTTTTAAATTAACAAATGCCCAACAGCTCGTTTTAAAAGCTAGGCTTTACACAACAAGTGGAAATTATAATAAAGGCTTAATGTATTACGATAGTTTAGTAAAACTTTATCCCGAAAAATATTATATTCAAGAGTTTGCAGAAGTTTTATTGGGTAAAAAAGAAGTGGACTCATCAAGTAAAATTATTGCTAACAATAAACAATTATTTACCATAAATGAGTTAGATAATTATTATGGTAAAGTTGCAAGTTATAACAAACAATTTGCTGGTATTGAAACCAATTATTTTAAAGACATTGGCAATAATATAAGATTTGAAAATGCATTATGGTGGCAGCAAATTGAAAATAAAAAATATCGCTTTGGCATTAAAGCAGGATCATCTAATGTAACCTCTATTAATAACGAAAAAACACAAGCAAACTACTTTGGCGTATTTGTAAATGAACGATGGAATAAAGCCTTAACTGGACAAACAGAAATTAATGTTCAACAAATAAAATTAAACGATGGAAAAAGTTTTTCTGGCATTACTGGTAAGCAATCTATCAATTATCAACCACACGATAGAAGAATGGTTGGTGCATTTATAAGTACAGAGATTTTAAACTTTACTGCTGATTTATTTGGAAAAAATATTAGAGCAACTAACCTTGGCTATGTTACACATTTAATGATTGATGGCAAAAATGGATTTTACTCTCAGGGTAGTTGGGGTACATTAAATGATGATAACAAAAAGTTGCAATTTTTTGGTTCATTATATCATTTATTTAGAACAGAACCTACTTTAAAAGGTGGACTTAATTTTTCGGCATTGCATTTTAGTAATAATGCTACACAATTATATTTTGCTCCAAATCAATATTTAAGTACAGAAGTTTTTGTTGACTACACAACTGCATTACCACAGTTATCAAAGTTTTATTTGCAAACACAAATTGCTGGTGGTTATCAAAAAATTGAAGAACAAAAATGGACTACCTCTTTTAGGCTAATGACAGAGTTGGGTGTTAGGCTTAAAAAAATTGATGCAGCCTTAAAATATCAAACTAGTAACGTAGCTGCCAATAATGGAAATGGTTATAAATTCAATTGGTTTACATTAAGGCTAATGTATAAATGGTAGTGCTTTTATTTACTTTTAAATGTAAAATACTTTTGCAAAAAGAAATTTAATACAAGCATAATTACTGTAGAAATTAAATAAGCAATAGTTGGATGTATGAATAAAAAAATAATTAATCCTTTTGTAATTAAATAATCGCTAAACTGCCCCTGCAAAGACACTAAAAAGTATTTTCCAAATTGTTTTTGTTGTTCCTTTTTTTCATTTGATGCATTTGTGAATGCAAAATTTTTACTGAGCCAAAAACCTGTAATTACCGATACTAAAAACGAAATAATAGTTGCTATTTCTACTGCAAAAAAAGTGAAATTAATATGCATTATTTCAACTTGCTTAAAAGCAGTTAACAACCCAAAAACGACAATGAATAAACCTATGTTCAACAATGTATTTGCAGCACCTACAGCAAGATATGCATAGGTTTGAAATGGCATCCATTTTTTAAAAATGGGATAAAAAAAATGCAATATTTTATCTATTAAATATTTAATACCTTTTAACATTTAGTTCTTTTTCTTTTTTATTAAAGAATGAATATGACTCAAATACCATTGTGCCAACTCATTCATTGGTAAACCTTTTGCAGCAGCATAATTCATATCCTCAATTTTTTGTCTTTCTGTTGGATTGTTGATTAATGATGCAACAGATGCAGCAAGACTTTCAGGATTATCTGTTTCAAAATAAGCACCACCGTAACCCTCTTCTTCAACAACTCTTTCTAAGTCGTCAATTTTTGGTAAAATGCAAGCTCTTGCATAACTACCAGCTTGATGCAGTATACCAGAACTGCCAGTTGTAGTTGTATAAGGAAAAACAATAAACGTACTTTCTTGAAAAATTTCTGCCACTTTTTCTTCAGGCACATAACCAGTAAATACAATATTTTTCATTCCACTGTACTTTGTTTTTACTGACTCTAAATAGCCAGTTACATTTGGGTTATCTGTGCCAGCAATGGTTCCAATAAATTCAAGTTGTGGAAATTGTTTTTCTAAAATTTTTATGGCATCTAACATTACTTCAACTTTCTTATAGGTGCCAAACTTACCAAAAGCCATTAAGTTTATCTTTTTAATAGGCTCTTGTAAATACACTCTTTCGGGCAATTCAAAATTACCGTGAGGTAGTAATATCACATTTTCTGCATTGTATTTTTGTTTTAAAATATCAATGTATTGCGATATTGTTACACCCACTAAATCTGCTTTTAAAATAAGTTTTGTTAGTTGTTTGCCAATCCATAAAAATAAATTTCCCTTCCATTTGCTATTAGCCATTCCAATAGTATCAAGCTTAACTGTTTCTGTTATATTATGTAGTATTACAATTGAAGGAATATTTAACCATTTGCACATTAATGGAGTAAGCAAACCAAGAGCAGCAGGTATTTTTTTTGAACCAAAAGTCATAAACTGTAAATTCAAAATAACAGCATCTGGTTGAAGTTCTTTAAGCTTTGCTTTAATTTTTAAAAAAGCAAAAGGGTCATCAAAATTCCAGCAGGGTATTATTTCAAATGCAGGATCACTATATTTTTTATAATCTGAATTGTTATCTAAATTATTGGTTAAAATATATATTTTCTCTAATTCTGGTTTACCAATAAAGCTTCTTATTAAATGGTATCCATACTCATTAAGTGTAACTTGGCTAGGTGGATATGGTGATATAAAAGCTAGTTTCATTTTGATAATTTATTTAACGTATTTAGCGATGTAATTAAGTAGTTTTTTTTATTAATAGCTGATTTAATTTGATTCTATAGAACATCTGATTGTTCCACTTTTGGTATCTTCAAAAATAACCGCTTGTAATGAATGGTCATTAGTATTTAATAGTGTATAGATAACTTTATTATCAATTTTATTGTCGTAATTACCCAACGCTTTTATGCAGTCACTTAAGCACATTTTTGTGGTTGAATATTGTTTGTTTTCTTCGATTATAGACTCATTAAAAATCAAGGATGCAATTTTTTGAAACTCAGCAACCCTATTGCTGCCTCTTAAGTATTGAAATTGAATACAAGTAATTTTATCAGCATTGCTTATTAAATTGTTGTTTGGCCAATTGCTTTTTAGGGCACTAATATTTGTAAAAAATATAACCAGTAGTAAAAGGAAGTAAGTTTTTGATATTTTCATTTTGTTCATTTGGCAGTATATAGCCAACTATGCTGCCAAACTTATAATTTATTAAATATCAATTAAATACGAATAAATATAGAAATTGAATTGTGTATTATATGGAAATAAATATGCGATATTCCAAAATATGGAATATTCCAGAATTATTTTAAATGCTTTATTCCATCAATCCTCCAATGGTCGCCTTGTATTAACAAAGCCATAGCAATATTGCATTTTGAAGAGTCAATGCAGTTATTTTTATCATAATATTTTAATACTACGTTACTATCAATAATATTACACACCAATCCATCAAAACTCCAGTTAACGATGTGTAAGTTATGTTCAACATCTTTTCTAAATACATTTGTTGTTATTGGTTTTGTATGTTCATAATTCATTTGTTTAAACCAATCCTCAGTATAATATTCTTTACCTGCTTCAATATCATTTGTACTATATAAATTGTTTAAATGAGCCCAAATGCCACTATAATCTTTTTCTAAAACATTTAGCTGTTCATTGCTTGGTTTGTAGTATGAATGAGTATAACTTTTTATTGATGTTGTGTGCTCATTAACAATATCATCAACTTTTAAAAATATTGGTTTTGAAAAGGGTATGTTTTTTACTCTGCCTAATAATATAAACAAACCCACAATTAAGCACAATATGATAATAAAATAATATTTCAATTTAGTTTAAAATAATTGAGTTTGAAATAGTGTTATGTGTGTATGCTTTTACGACTGCATGTTTTGCCATAGTTACTGGCAATTTAACTTGTGCAATACCATTTACTGATGCTGCAAATGTTTTATTTACAGTGCCATTTAATGTATACTCAAAACAAATTTTTGTTCCATTAGCAATAATGTTGTCATACAAATCTTTCATAATATTTGTTTGAATACTAAAGTTTGTATTACTACTATCTTTTTTATACTGTAATATAATTTTAGCACAGCTGCCAGGCTGCACATAGTATGCACTAATATTTTTGTTTTTTATTGCGTTTTCAGTTAGTGTATTGGGTCCAAGTGAAACCTCCTCTTCGTTAAATAAGTTGCCATTAATGGGTTGTATGTTTTGCCACTTATCTATACTGTAAATTATTTTATGATGATTTAAACTGGAGTCTGGATTTACTGTTTTTGGGGAACGATAATCTTTAATATAAGCAGTTGTTTCTGTGCTATTTTTTAAGTAACAATTAAACCAAAATTTCACTTCATTATTTACTAAACAAAT
>JBMLRA010000294.1:0-4988 GCA_049241265.1 Chitinophagaceae bacterium | reverse complement strand
CTTTACCCAAAATCAAAATATCTGGTTTTACATTTTCGTGGTCGCAAGCAAGCATTTTTCCTGTGCGTGCCAAGCCAGTTTGAATTTCATCAGCAATAAACAACACATTATATTCTGTACATAAGTTTCTAACACCTTTTAAATAACCTTCATTAGGAATTACAACACCTGCTTCACCTTGTATAGGCTCTACCATAAAAGCTGCAACGTTTTTGTCTTGAAAAGCTTTTTCAAGTGCTATTAAATCATTGTATGACACCAACTCAAAACCAGGCATAAATGGGCCAAAATTATGATAGCTACTTGGGTCTGTAGATGATGAAATTGCAGCCAAAGTTCTGCCCCAAAAGTTACCCTCAGCAAATACGATTTTTGCATTATTTTCTTCGATTCCTTTTTTAGTATAACCCCATCTACGAGCTAGTTTGATGGCAGTTTCCCCACCTTCAACACCAGTATTCATAGGCAACACTTTGTCGTAGCCAAAATATTTGGTGATATATTGTTCGTATTCACCCAAAAGGTTGCTGTGAAATGCTCTTGATGTAAGTGTTAGTTTTTTTGCCTGTTCGATTAAAGCATTAATAATTTTAGGATGACAATGACCTTGATTAACAGCACTATAACCACTTAAAAAATCGTAGTAACGCTTGTCATCAACGTCATACAAAAAAACGCCATCTCCTTTTTCTAAAACCACAGGAATAGGATGATAATTGTGTGCACCAAACTTGTCTTCAAGTTCTAAATAATGTGCTGCACGAGGGGATAAATTATGTGTAAGCATAAATTGAATAATTTATAATTTTAAATGTTATATTTTAAATGGTATGAAAGAAGCTAATTCAATAATAATTAATTAATAATTATTGATTAATAAAGATGGTGGTCTAAAAAATCTAAATTGAGAGAAAGGAATTCCATTTTCTTGTATAGAACTGCAAGATTAAGGCTTTAGTTGGTGAAACTATCAATTGTTAGCTTATTTTCTAAAATCTAACTTTAAAATGTTGCTTTGCTTTAAAATCTTGATTGAATAATACAATACCGAAATGAAATAAATCAATAGTTGCTTTTACAGATGTATGATTTTTTATAGTTTGCCAACTAGTTTGAGTTTCTTTATTAGCATAAATGTCTTTGATAATTAAAAATGAATTATTGTCTACGAATGGAAGAAAGTCGTAAAAAAAATCTGAATTATTACAAATTACAAAACCCACTTTTACCAACTCTTTCATAACAGATTTAACTAAAACATCATCTCCATTGTCCACTGCTTTAATTGGAATTAAAGGATTTGCAGCACTTAAATATTCAGCTAATATTGTTTTCTTGGTTTCAATATTGATAATGTTTTTGGGTTGATAGTAATCAACCATTTTGAACAATAGCCGGTTTGTTTTTTTTTGTGATTTTATTTGATTATAAACAGTTTCAATTTGCTTAAAAGCATAAAACACTCTATCATCATTTAAAACATTAATAATAAAATCAAACACAAATGGAGAGTGCATTCCATGACCCTTACTGTTAGAAGCATTTAGCCACCAACGCCAATAATTGAAAAACTTTTGGAGTTTGTAAAACATTTACTTGACTTGCAATTTCGGGTTTTGACTTTTAACTTTTGACTTTGTACTTGGAAGCTTATTCATAAACCAAAACAAAGCATAAACAAACACCAACCAACTTGTATAGTGCATTATTTTAAGCCAAAGATTGTAGACATAAAAATTATGACTTTCAAAAACACTCCAGTTACTTTTTAATGAAATTAGATACAATTTAAACCAATCATTCAACAATAGGAATAGCATTAATAAGCTCAGCAATCTATTTGCAGAAATCCTCTGAATCAAAAAGAAAAATGGTAACAAAATCGTTAGCCATATTTTAACTTCATTCCAACCAATTTCTATTTTTTGATTAGGGTCTGGCTTTACATCCATTTGTAAAGCCATTTGTATAAAAGCATAAAACTGTCTGATGATAAATATAGAATGGAATATTAACAACACATTTGCTACAGCTAGAATGTTTAATACATATCGTTTTTTCCCTTTGGCAAAAAAGCTGAGGAATATTAAAATAGGTGCAAGAAATATATAAGCTGTATCAAAAAATTCCATTCAGTAGTAGGTTTATCGTTGGTTTGCAAGCACAAACCAATAGAACTTATTGTTTACTTTCTTGTCCAAGTTTCAAAAGTGTAGTTATATAAATGCTTTTCATCTGCTATTTTTTTATCAGCAAAAGATAATTGCCAATCATCTTCATTCATTTCAAAAAAAGTATCACCATCAATAATAGTATCAACTCTCGTTAAATAAATTATATTAGCCTTTGGTAAAGCTTGTTTATAAATCTCTCCACCACCAATAATCATTACCTCTTTATAGTCGTGTTGTTGTGCTACAAATATGGCATCGTCAATGCTATTTACAACAACAGCACCAGCAGCATTATAGTTTTTTTGATTAGTGATAACAATATTTAATCTTCCATTTAAAGATTTGCTCCCAAAGGACTCAAAAGTTTTTCTACCCATAACAATTGGTAAAGCCCAGGTAGTTTGTTTAAAGAACTTCATATCGTTTGGCAAATGCCAAAGCAATTGATTGTTCTTACCAATGGCATTGTTTTTTGCAGCAGCTACTATGAGAGAAATATTCAAACTATTTACGATTTATTGATTTAAAATTTACAATTTAAACTTGCATTCATACCACAATTTAAACTGCAACAATTCCTTTTATATGTGGATGAGCCTGATAATTTTCTAGAGTAAAATCTTCAAACTTGAAAGAAAAAATATCTTTTACATCTTGATTAATCTTCATTGTTGGCAAAGCAAAAGGTTCACGAGTTAGTTGTAGTTTGGCTTGCTCGATATGATTATTGTATAAATGCACATCACCAAAACTATGCACAAAATCTCCAGCTTCCATATCACACACTTGTGCAATCATCATAGTTAATAATGCATAAGATGCAATGTTAAAAGGAACACCCAAAAAAACATCAGCACTTCGTTGATACAACTGACAAGATAGTTTAGCTTTTTGATTACCACTTGCTGGTGTTACATAAAACTGAAACAATGCGTGACAAGGCATTAAAGCCATTTGCTTTAACTCGCCAACATTCCAAGCATTAACAATAATTCTTCTGCTATCAGGGTTTGTTTTTAATTGATGAATCACATCACTTATTTGGTCTATAGTATCACCATTAACGCTTTGCCAGCTTCTCCATTGCTTACCATAAACTGGGCCTAAATCTCCAGTTTCACTTGCCCATTCATCCCAAATTTTTACACCATTTTCTTTTAAATAGGCAATATTGGTTTCACCTTTTAAAAACCACAATAATTCGTGAATAATACTTTTTAAGTGAAGTTTCTTAGTTGTCACCAAAGGAAATCCATCTTGCAGATTAAATCTCATTTGATAGCCAAAACAACTAATAGTTCCAGTTCCAGTTCTATCAGTTTTAGAAACTCCATTGTCTAAAATATGTTGTAGCAATTGATGATATTGTTGCACGGCTTGATTATTTATTACAAATTATTATAAAAGCAAAGATTACAATAATCAATAATTATTAATTAATAATCAAAGTTAATTCTTCTTTCTTTTAAAATCCCCACGTTTCCAAGCCTTAATAAATTCACCCCAAGCAGCTGGGTTAAATATATTTTGTGGTGGTATTTGTCCAGCATAATAATACTTAATGGCTTGTTGTCTAAATTGAAAATTAACAGCTTCTTTACCGTCTGCTGGAAGTGTAGCCATCAAAGCTCTCATTTTATTTTCTTCGGTATTTTGTCGTGCAATTTCGTAAGCATCATCATCCATTCTTGTTGTTGCAAAATCCCTTTCAAACTGCTCTCTAGATGGTTTTGCTTTTATAATGGTAGCTGGCAAATACGATGTATCTTCTACCATTAACTGAATTACGCTATATTGATTTTCTTTTAAGTTTTTAGGAATGATAATTTCTTTGTCCTTAAATCCTACTGAACTAAAACTAATTTTATCTCCTTTTAAAACAGCAATTGAAAATACTCCGTGCACATTTGAAATGGTTCCTCTACCCTTATTAACTACTACAATACTGGCTCCTGGCACAGCACGTAAACTATCTGCTGTCATTATTACGCCATACAATTGTATTACGCTATCTTTTGTTTGATTGCTTTGGGCAAACGATTTGTTGCTTATAAAAAACAACAAAAACGAAACAGTTATTTGTAAAAATATTTTCATCATTATATGAAGCTAATTTATCAACTGTAATGTAAAATAATTGATTTTATTTCTTTTAGCGTTAATATGCATTTGCAAAATAAACACCTCATACGCTACATTTGCCAACTATTTAAAGTTTTAACAAAAATTTCTATTTATATGACAGAGGCAGACATATTAAAAGCACTATCAAACGTTCAAGAACCAGATTTAGGAAAGGATTTGGTGACATTGAATATGGTAAAAGATATAGTAATTAATGGTAATGATGTTTCATTTACAATAATACTAACCACTCCTGCCTGTCCAATGAAAGATATGATGAGCAATGCTAGCATCAACGCTGTGAAATTGCTTGTAAACAAAGAAGCAAATGTTAAAGTAAACTTTACTTCAAAAACTAGCAGTAATAGAAAAGACAATAACATTTTACCAAATGTAAAAAATATTATTGCTGTTATAAGTGGTAAAGGGGGTGTTGGCAAAAGTACTGTGGCTGCTAATTTAGCTTTGGCATTATCACAAAGTGGTGGAAAAGTTGGTTTAATGGATGCTGATATTTATGGTCCTAGTGTGCCAATTATGTTTGGCGTTAGAGGCGAAAGACCAATGATGAAAGATATTGATGGAAAAGGTGTAATTATTCCATTAGAAAAATTTGGTATTAAGCTAATGAGCATTGGTTTATTGGTTGATGAAAAAAATGCTGTGGTTTGGCGTGGTCCAATGGCAAGT
>JBMLRA010000293.1:0-10648 GCA_049241265.1 Chitinophagaceae bacterium | reverse complement strand
ACTCTTTACTCTTGCGAATACTCCAAATAGAAACTCCAGCAATTACAAGTAAATAAAGGATTACAAAAATCCAATCAATTGTTCCAAGAAAGTTCATATAAGTTGTTTTTAAAACTTTCCGAAAGTTCTAGAACTTTCGGAAAGTTAACATTAAATAAATCGGTTAATCATATTTTCTAAATGCTCTTGTTTGCCACTAATTATTTGTGGCTCATTGCTATTAATTGCTAGTTGTGTTAGGTCTGTTAAAGACAATTTCTGTTCTTCAAATTCTTTACCTATTCCTGTATCAAAACTGCTATAACGCTCTTCTCTTATTCTTTTGTAGTTTGAGTTTTGAAGAATATTATCTGCTGTTATTAATGCTCTTGCAAATCCATCCATACCTCCAATATGAGCATAAAATAAATCTTCAACATCTGTACTGTTTCTTCTAATTTTTGCATCAAAATTTATTCCTCCACCTTGCAAGCCACCACTTTCAATAAGTATTAACATACACTCTGTAAGTTCATTTATGTTTGTTGGAAATTGATCTGTATCCCAACCATTTTGCATATCTCCTCTATTGGCATCAAGACTACCCAAAGCATTATTATCAACAGCTATTTGCATTTCGTGTTGCATTGTATGTCCTGCGAGTGTGGCGTGGTTAAATTCTAAATTCAATTTAAAATCGTTATGCAAGTTATGTTGTCGTAAAAAACCTAAAACAGTTTCTGCATCATAATCGTATTGATGTTTTGATGGTTCACAAGGTTTGGGTTCAATAAAAAATGTTCCAGTAAAACCATTCCTTCTTGCATAATCTTTTGCTTTGTGCAAAAAGGTTGCAAAATGTTCTTTCTCACGTTTCATATTGGTGTTTAGCAAAGTCATATAACCTTCACGTCCACCCCAAAATACATAACCACTTCCATTTAATTTTATAGTAGCATCTAAAGCAAATTTTACTTGTGCAGCAGCTTTGGTTACTACATTAAAATCAGGATTGGTAATAGCTCCATTCATATATCTTTTATGAGAAAACAAATTAGCTGTTCCCCATAAAAGTTTTACGCCACTTGCATTTTGCTTTTCTAAAAAATAATCAGAAATAGTTTGTAAACGTTTTTCATTTTCTACAAAATCATTTCCATAATCAATTGCATCAACATCGTGAAAACAATAAAATGGCAAACACATTTTTGTAAGAAATTCAAATGCAGCATCAGCTTTATCTTTTGCTCTTTCAACTGCATCTGCTTTTGCATTCCAAGGGAAAATATGCGTTGCTTCTCCAAAAGGATCTGCACCATTACCACAGAAGCTATGCCAATAAGCACCTGCAAAACGAAACCAATCTTTCATTGATTTACCTGCAACAATTTTTGTTTCATCATACCATCTAAATGCCAAAGGATTATCACTTTCAATGCCTTCAAACTTAATTTGTGGTATGCCTTTAAAAAACTCTTTTTCCCCAAATAAAACTGCCATTTCTTTTAATTTTTTATTTTTAATTATTTAATTGGTTTTCTAATATATTTTTCCATTCATTATACAAATCATTATATAATATTATTTGTGTTGGTTGAACTAATTTTAATGGTTTTAAATTACTAAAAGCTGCTGTTTCATTAGCAAAGATTCCAGCTCCAATACCAGCACCCAAAGCTGCACCAACACTACCATCACAGTTATACAACTCAACACACACTCCAGTTGCATTTACAAAACTTTCTGTAAACACATTACTCAAAAACATATTCGCTTTTCCTGCACGAATTACTTTGGCATTCATTCCATTTTCTCTCATAATATCCAGCCCATATCTAAATGCAAAAGCAATTCCTTCTTGTGCTGCTCTATATAAATCTGAATTGCTATGTTTATTAAAATCAATGTTATGTATGTGGCTGCCTATGATTTTATTTTCCAACATTCTTTCTGCTCCATTACCAAAAGGCAATATTTTCAATCCATTAGAACCTGCATCAACAGTAGCTGACAGCTCATTTATTTGCTGATATGTTAAAATGTTGCCTGTAATATTTTTAATCCATTTATTTAAAATTCCAGTTCCATTAATACATAATAGAACACCAATTCTAGTTTGTTCAATAGTATGGTTGACGTGAGCAAAGCTGTTTATTCTTGATTTGTTATCATTGGTTAAATCATCACTCACTCCATAAATAACACCACTTGTTCCTGCAGTTGCAGCAACTTCTCCAGGATGTAAAACATTTAAAGCAAGTGCATTATTTGGTTGGTCGCCAGCTTTATAAGTAACAGGAATATTAGGCGTTAATGAGAGTTCATCTGCAACAGATTTTAACAATAATCCGTGTTCACTAAATACAGCTTTTTGTTGTGGAATAATAGAAGTATCAAAACCAAAATATTGAAAAACCTCTTTAGATAATTCATTGTTTTTGAAATCCCAATAAACTCCTTCGCTTAATGCTGAAATGCTTGTGGATATTGAGCCTGTAAGTTTCATTGCAATAAAATCTCCTGGCAACATTATCTTGTCAATCTTATCAAAAATTAATGGTTCATTTTCTTTCACCCAAGCCAATTTACTTGCTGTAAAATTTCCTGGTGAATTGAGTAAATGATTTAAACATTTTTCGTTGCCAATATCATCAAACGCTTTGTTTCCAATTTCTACAGCACGACTATCGCACCAAATAATGCTATTGCGTAAAACGTTTTGATTTTTATCAACACAAACCAATCCGTGCATTTGATATGAAATACCAATTGCTTTAATATCCAGTGAATTAATTTTTTTTGTTTTATGTAGTTTTAAAATGGCAGCCTTAACATTTTGCCACCAAGTTTCAGGTGCTTGTTCTGCCCAGCCAGTTTGTAATGAAATTATTTCAGTTTCCGTTTCAGGATATTGTGCAGATGCAATGCAGTTTTGTGTTTCAGCATCTACAACAGATACTTTAATAGAAGATGTTCCAATATCAATTCCTAATAATAGCATAAGGCATTATATTAAATAACCACAATCGTTGAAAAGCAAAGCTTGATTATTTGAATTAAAATAGAAACTGCAATATTTATAAATTAATATGCTATCTTATCATATTTACCTAATAATAATATTATTTAATGATAATATTGCATCTATAACATTATCAATGAAAACAATTCTTCAAAAAGTATATATAGAAGAACAACATTCTTTTGCTTGTAGAACATACAGAACGCCAAATTTTGAAACCAATTGGCATAAGCACGAAGAAGTTGAAATTATTGTTATTACTGAAGGACAAGGAACAGTAATGATTGGTGATTATGTTGGTGAATACAAAATTGGTGATGTGTTTTTTATTGCTGGAAATTTACCACATTGGTTTAGGAAAAATCATTCTAAAATGATTGGAAGTGCTGTGGTTGCTCAGTTTAAGAAAGAAATATTGGGTGATAATTTTTTATCAAATCCAGAAATGAGAATGATTAACAACCTACTTTCTAAAGATGAAGGATACAAATTTGAAAAAAAAATCAAACCAATTATTGCAGAAAAACTAATAGCATTACAAGATGCTAAAACATATAAACGATTAGAGTTATTACTTGATATTTTACATAATATCAGCATTACAAAGCAATACAAAATACTTTCACAAAATTTTAGCTCAAATAGTAATCATATAAATCCTGCTATTGAAACTATTATTGATTATACATTTAAGAATTACTTAGAACCCATTTCACTTTCTGAAGTAGCAAGTGTTGTTAAAATGAGTATTCCAACGTTTTGTCGGTTCTTTAAAAAAAATATTAAAAAAACCTACTTTGATTTTTTACAAGAATTAAGAATTAATCACGCGTGTAAATTGTTACAAGATGCAGATAAAACCGTGATTGAAATTTGTTATGAAAGTGGCTACAATAGTTGGTCTCACTTTTGCAAACAATTTAAAGTTGTAAAGAAAATGACACCAACTATGTATAAGAATAAATTTAAAGAGTTGTAATTATTATTTTGCCAATTTAATAATATCTGCAAAAACACCACTTGCAGTAACATCTGCACCTGCACCTGCACCTTTTACAACCAAAGGATTTTCAGGATAACGGTCAGTATAAAACAAAACAATGTTATCTTTTCCATATAAATGATAAAAATCACTTTGTGGATTGATGTGCTGTAATCCAACGCTGGCTTTACCTTCAATAAACGAAGCAACAAATTTTAGTTTGCAACCTTTAGCATTTGCTTCATTATACAATGTCTTAAAATGTTCTTCATTCTTTAGCATAGATTTATAAAAATCATCTACGCTCCCTGCATAACATTCTTGTGGTAAAAAATCATCTTTAGTAATTTCACTCATTTCCATTTGTTCTCCTGCTTCACGTGCCAAAATCATAATCTTACGCATTACATCTGTTCCACCTAAATCAAGTCTTGGGTCTGGTTCTGTGTAACCTTCATCCTGTGCTTGCTTTACGACTTCTGCAAATGGTTTTGTAGCATCGTAATTATTAAATACAAAATTTAATGTGCCACTTAACACAGCCTGCATTTTTCTTATTCTATCACCACTTTTTATTAAATTATTCAATGTGTCAATTACTGGCAAACCTGCACCTACATTAGTTTCAAATAAGAAAGGTGCATCAAACTCTTTGCATAAATGTTTAAGATGAGCATAATTATTATATGTGCTTGAAGCAGCAATTTTATTGCAAGCTACTACAGCAATACTTCTTTCCAATAAGTTGCCATACACACTTGCAACATCACTACTTGCACTTACATCTACAAATACACTATTGCGAAGATTGTGTTTTATGATAGTATCAACATAATCATTAATAGTTGAAGAAGGTGCTTGTTGTAAATATTGCAGCCACTGCTGCAAGTCAATACCATCTTCGTTTACAAGCATTTGCTTACTATTGGCAATGCCACAAATTTTAACTTGTATGTTTAGATTACTTAATAAATAATCACTTTGTTGTTGCAATTGGCTTACCAATTTAGCACCCACATTTCCAACACCTGCAATAAAAATATTCAACTGCTTTTTGGAAGATTCAAAAAAAGCTTCGTGCAAAACATTCACCGCTTTTTTAACATCACTGTAGCCAACAACTGCACTTATATTTCTTTCGCTACTGCCTTGTGCAATGGCACGAATATTAATACCATTACGCCCCAATGCACTAAACATTTTGCCACTAATACCTTGGTGGTTTTTCATTTTATCGCCAACAACAGCAACAATAGACAAATCTTTTTCAATTACCAATGGTTCTACTTTTCCTGTTGCAATTTCATAGTCAAATGCAGCATCCACAGCTTTTTTAGCCTTATCTACATCAACAGTATTAACACCTACACAAATGCTATGCTCACTGCTGCTTTGTGTTATTAATATCACATTCACTTTTTCTAAAGCTAATGCTTCAAACAATCTTTTACTAAAACCAGGAATTCCTACCATTCCACTCCCTTCCAAACTTAATAATGAAATATGATTGATACTTGATATGCCACTAATCATTTCATCAGCTTTATTATCACTCTCTACACTAGCTGAAATCCTTGTTCCATAGGCATTTGGTTCAAATGTATTTTTTATCCAGATAGGAATATTCTTTTGCATTGCAGGTTGAATGGTTGGCGGATAAATAACTTTTGCACCAAAGTGGCTCAACTCCATTGCCTCTTTATAAGATGTGTGTTGAATGTTTTTTACATTAGTAACCCAACGTGGATCTGCAGTCATCATACCACTTACATCAGTCCATATTTCTAAATTTTCTGCATTAACTGCACCAGCAAAAATGGCTGCTGTATAATCGCTACCACCACGACCCAATGTAGTAGTAACGCCAGTTTCATTAGATGCAACAAAGCCAGGGGCAATGCATAGTTTAAAGTTTGAAGTCTGAAGTTTAAGGTTTATTTTTGGATTTGTCTTTTCAAAATCAACAACTGCATTTCCAAAATTGTTATCTGTAATAATTACTTCTCTACTATCAATCCATTGATGTTTTAAGTTGATAGAGCTTAAATAAGCAGATATAATTTTTGATGAAAGGAACTCACCAAAACTAACCACTTTATCTTTTATTCTGTTGGTTAACTCGCCTAAACGATAAATACCTTCACAAATATTTTTAAGCTCAGTAATGTTTTCCATTACCATTTTTAAAGCATCTTCATTGTTTGTTGGAATTAATTCAACTACACAATCAATATGCTTTTGTTCAAGATGGTTAAGGGTTTCAATATATTGCCCATTGCTTATTGAAGCATCAACAGCAGCTTGTATCAGCAAATCTGTAACACCACTTAAAGCTGATACTACAACAATTGAATTGCTATATTTAGGTTGAGAGATTATTTCAATTACTTTTTTTATGTTGGTTGCATTGGCTACAGATGTGCCACCAAATTTTAAAACGTCCATATAAATAATGTTGAATTGTAAATATTAAATGTTGAATGAAACTTTTTGAAAGTTTTGCAGCAAGAACCCATTGGATAATATTAATTGATACAACCCCTAAAGGGTTGTTGTAGTTGAAAAACTAGTTGTCAATATGTTGTTATTGTCTTGCATTAAGGTTGCAATATATGTTTTATTATATTAACACTTGTTAGGTTTAGATTGTTTTTGTGATACTTAGATGATAATAAAGGAAATAATATTTCTTTCATCAAATAGTTGGATCAGTTAATGCAATTAAGAATATTTTCGTAGAAATATTTTTTAATGAAATTACTATTAACTACAATTTTTGTATCGCTGCTAGTCATAACCACCCAAGCACAACAAACTGCTACCCTAAAAGGAAAATTAGTAGACACAACTGGCAAACAAAATTTGTTAAATGCATCGGTAAGTTTATTAGATATTAGTGATAGCACTTTAGAACAATTTACACTTACAAAAGATGATGGCAGTTTCTCTATGAAAAACATTCCTTTTGGCACGTTTCTATTGTCTATTTCTTTCGAAGGATTTAAAACTGTGTATAAAAAACTTGAATTTAATGCTAATAGTATTGATAAAAATATTGGCATTATTTATTTACAACAAAAAGTTGAAACATTAGGTGAAGTTGTAATTACCCAATCTCCTGTTATCATTAAAAAAGATACTATTGAGTATAATGCAAGTAGTTTTAAAACTAAACCCAACTCCTTAGCTGAAGACTTACTAAAAAAAATGCCTGGAATGCAGGTTGATAAAGATGGAAATATAAAGGCTGCTGGCGAACAAGTACAGAGAGTTTTGGTTGATGGAAAAAGATTTTTTGGAGATGACCCTAAAATGGCAACCAAAAATTTACCAAGCGATGTGATAGATAAAATTCAAGTTTTTGATGCCCTTAGTGACCAAAGTACATTTACTGGATTTGATGATGGCAATAGAACAAAAACAATTAACATCATTACTAAAAAAGATAAACGCAAAGGCTGGTTTGGAAAGGGTTCTGTGGGTTTAGGTAGTGATGGTGATCAGTTATTAAATGACCACAACGTAAATGTTAGCAACTTTAACAATGGTAGACAAATTACGATTACAGGACAAGGGAATAATGTAAATAAGCAAAATTTTAGCGTTCAGGATTTTTTAGGAACTCTTGGAAATAGTGGGGGAAACGTTCGTGGATTTGGTGGTGGTGGAGGACGAAGTGGTGGTGGAATGGCTAGTATGGTGCAAGCCTTAGTTGGTAGTAATGGTGGTGGTGGTATTGTAAATACTTGGAGTGGTGGTTTAAATTATAGTGATGATTTAGGTGGAACTAATAGCAAAAGAAATGAACTTAATGGAAGTGGATTTTATAATAATCAACGAACAAACAGAACATCAAATAGCTATACAGAAAACCTAACATCTGGACAGCCAGATTCATCAATTTTTAGCAGTCAACTGCAATCTTCTATTACACATAATAAAAATGGTAGATTCAGTTTTAATATAGAAAAAGAACTAGACAGCTTAGGCACTAACTCATTTATCTTCAGACCGAATATTAGCTTTCAAAATACTATTAAATCCTCTGAATCTTCAACCAATTCTACTAAATCAAAAACCATACAACTAACTAATTCTAATGCAAGAACTGGCAGTGAGAACACTGGTTACAATGGAAATATAGACTTTACTTTTAGGCATCGATTCAAGAAAAAAGGCAGAACTGTAAGCCTTAATACTTCTCTTGGAAGAAATGATAATGATGGCAATGGCAACAACTACTCACTTAATGATTATTACAAAAATGGTACTGTTACAAGAATTGATACTATTGACCAAAACTACATTAGTTACAGTTCAACAAAAAACTATGGTACTACATTATCGTACACTGAGCCTGTAGGCAAATTTTCGCAAATTGAAATTGCTTACAACCACAATTATTCTCAAACTGAGTCTGACAAAAAAACCTTTTCATATGATGATGTAATTAAAGGTTATATAACACCTGTTGCTAACCTTACTAATGAGTTTAGAAACACATACAAGTCTGATAGAGGAACTGTAAGCTATCGTTTAACAAAAACAAAATTTAACTTCACAATTGGAAACGGAATTCAATGGGGTAATTTAAATAGTGTAAATAAAACAACAGGCAATATTATTATTCAAGATTATATCAATTTATTTCCTACAGCCAACTTTAATTACACTTTTACCAAAACAAAAAACCTTCGCTTCAATTACTCTGGTAGAACCAGTCAGCCTTCTGTAACACAATTACAGCCTGTGCTTGACAATAGTGACCCATTAAACATTAAGCTTGGAAATCCAGATTTAAAACAAAAGTTTACGCACAACTTTAGAGGTTTTTATACTTCGTTTAACATCTTAACTCAAAAAGTATTTTTTGCAACTGTTAACGCAAGTTTTGTTTCAAATGATATTCAAAATTCAGTTATTGTGGCAAACAATGGTGTGCAAATTACAAGACCAGTAAATCTTAATGGAACATATAATATTGTTGGTTATGTTAACTATGGGTTTCCCCTACGTAAGCCAAAAAGCAATTTGAATTTAGGACTAAATTATACTCGTTTACAAAGCCAAACTTTAATAAACGATATTAGCAATTATTCACGCAACACAACACTAGGTACAAATATTATTTGGACTACTAACTTGAAAGAAAAATGGGATATTAATTTTACCAGCAATACTACCTATAATATTGCTAGATATACCTTACAGCCAACACAAGATGCAGATTATTTTTCGCAGTATTTATCTGTTGAAGGAACTTATTATACTAAAAGTGGCTGGAGTTTTTCTACAGATTTCGACTACACATATAATGGTGGCAGAAGTGATGGCTTCAACACTTCAATCCCTTTATTAAATTTTAGTATTGCTAAGCAAGTATTTAAAAATAAAGCTGGCGAAGTTAAATTGTATATGTTCGATTTGTTAAATCAAAATCAAAGCACAACAAGAAATATATCTTCTAACTACATTCAAGATTTAGATACTAAAGTGCTTACAAAATATTTTGTTATTAGTTTCACTTACAATCTTCGCAAGTTCAAAGGTCAAAACAACTCTGGCAATCCACCAATGATGAGAATGTTTAAAGGGATGGGAAGAAGTGGTGGTGGAATGGGAATGCAATAAATACTATAAATAAAAATAGCCTAGCTTTTTGACTGGGCTATTTTTATCAAGATTAAAATTTCTTATTTTTTTGCTGCTTTCATCGACTCTAATTTTTTTGTTTGTTCTGCTGTCAGCACTGACCTTAAATAAGCCTCACGTTGTTTTTTCAATGAGGTTAATTGTTGCTTTTTCTCATCCTGTGTCAATGCTTGGTTTTGTCGAATAGCTTTCATTTGTTTACCAAGCTCTTGTTGTTTTGCTTTTATTGATGCTTCTTGTTCTTCGGTAAGCTGTAACTCGGTTTTAAGTTTATTGAAACGAGCTTTGCCATTTTCCTTCATTTTGTGTTCTCTAGTTTCAGCCATTTTAGTTTTTTGCTCCTGAGTTAATAGAGCATCAACTTGAGACTTTCTTTGTTCTCTTAATGCTTGATTTTGCTTTTTAAAGTCCCCAAGAGTCATATTATCATTGCTCTTTAAAGCTTTTTCTTTAGCTTTAAAATCTTGATTGATAGCCTTCATTTTTGATTGCTGTTCTTCGGTGAGATTTAATTTTTCAGCAATTTCATGACGATTTTTTGGAGAATGTTTCTGCTTTTGAAAATCGCCTTTTTCTTGTGCATTTACAGTGCTTATTGCAAACAAGCAAAAGCTAACTGGAATTAATAATTTTTTCATATTTCTAATTTTTTTTTACAATGAAGAGATATGATAACTGTGTCAAGGTTTAATATAAAAAGCTAAAAAAATGTTAAACATAAACAGATGATTCTAACTTGGCTCAACCCAAGCATCATTTTCTTTCAGTAAATTGATAAGTTCATCTACAGCTACTTCGCTATCAATATTCTTTTTAACAACTTCTTTACCCTTGTACAAGGTTATTTTGCCAACACCACTTCCTACATAGCCAAAATCTGCATCTGCCATTTCACCAGGTCCATTTACAATGCAGCCCATAATGGCAATTTTTAGTCCTTTTAAATGATTGGTTCTGTTGCGAATTTTTGCTGTAGTTTCTTGCAATTCAAACAAAGTTCTACCACAACTTGG
>JBMLRA010000292.1:6328-21061 GCA_049241265.1 Chitinophagaceae bacterium | reverse complement strand
GGCATTTTACTCCAGGTTTTATCGTAAGCAACTCTTGCAGCTTTTACTGCTTTATCAACATCAGCAGCATTTGCATCAGCCACTTCGCTTAATTTTTCTTCTGTTGCAGGATTGATGGTATCGAAATATTTTTTGCTTAATGGTTTTTCAAATTTTCCATTAATAAATAAATCATATTTAGGTTTGATACTTGCACTGCTTTTGCTTTCTGGAGCAGCAGTATATTTTGTATCGAAGTTAAGTTTGATAGTATTATTTTTTGTTGTCTTCGCCATATTCTATTTTTTCACACAAAGGAACTAAGGATACTAAGTTCACTAAGTGTATTTAAAATCTTTGTTTCGTTGTAATCATTGTTGCTTTGTGTGAAACTAATCTATTGAAAAATAATTTGCACTTTGATACACACCAGTTCTTTCTTTTTCCAATTGCATCAACACATCATTTGCCAAGCTGCTTGCACCAAATCTAAACCATTCATTATTCATCCAAGCTGTGCCAAGTGTTTCTTGTAACATTACCAAATAATGCAATGCTAGCTTACTTTTGCTAATACCACCAGCAGGTTTCATAGCAATCATTTTTCCTGTTTTGTAATAAAAATCCCTGATGGCTTCAAGCATTACCAATGTTACAGGCATAGTTGCAGCAGGTGAAATTTTACCAGTTGAAGTTTTAATAAAATCGCCACCTGCATACATAGCAATATCACTTGCTCGGCGTACCTTATCATAAGTAACTAATTCCCCAGTTTCTAAAATTACTTTTAGTCGTGCATTGCCACAAGCTTCTTTAATAGCTGCTATTTCATCAAAAACAAAGTTGTATTCTCCTTCTAAAAATTTACCACGACTAATCACCATATCAATCTCATCTGCACCTTCTGCAACAGCAAATTTTGTGTCTCTAATTTTTACGTCAAGGGGTGCTTGTCCACTTGGAAAAGCTGTAGCAACAGCAGCTACTTTAACGCCACTATTTCCTAAAGCTGTTTTAGCAACTTTTACCATTGATGGGTAAACGCAAATGGCTGCAACTGTTGGTAAACCTGGATATGTGTCGTGTAAATGTTGTGCCTTATAACAAAGTTGTTGCACTTTTCCTTTAGTGTCTTTGCCTTCCAAAGTAGTAAGGTCAATCATATTTAAAGTAAGCAACAAACCGTTCTTTTTTGTTTCGGCTTTAATACTTCTTTTGGTAAATCGTGAGGCTCTTTCTTCTACTCCAACTTGGTCTATTCGTGGCGATGAAGTAAAATCTGGAATGGCATTAGATGTTGTTTTTGCAACCATAATAATCAGTGTAATTATCAAAAGTATGCAAAACTAGTAAATGAAGGTAGATTGTTAAGAATAGTTTCTTTGTTTGCTGGCTTTGTATTTTTCGAAAATCACAGCAGCCATTGGCTTTTCAAACACTTTTCCTTCTACCCAAGAAATAATATCTAAATAGGCAAATGCTCTAGTCTCAAATCTATTTTTCTCTAAATATTTAATTTTTTCTAAAAGCTTTTCAAATTCAGGTTTTAGTTTTCTTGGAGATAAATTAAATGTATCCTTTAGGAATTTAAAAATAGCTTCTTCAACAACTGTTAAGTTTTTCATTTTTGCCATAAATCGGTAAACAGATTTTGTAAGAGACTCAATAATTGCATCATTACCTAATTCGTAGTGAGACATTAGATGCAATAATCGAGCATAACATTGCAAATCATAACGTAAATCTGCATTTGAATCGATTATTAAATTAAGATAATCTATGGCCTTTTCATACTCTTGATTACCAAAATATAATGAAGCAATTTTGTAGTTGAACACAACAATTCTATGTCTATCTACAAACAAAGCATACTCTTTCAACTCTTCAATTAGGTGTGGAATCATTTTAACTCCTTCGGCAAAAGTGCCCTTCATTAAGTGTTGATTAATTTTAGCACTATTAATGTAAATAGAAGTATGCACCCTAAAATTATCATATTGATTGGCAATATTTGTCTTCGCAAATTCTTCAAACTTATGCAGTATCAATTCAAATTTTGAGAAGTACCTTAAATCAAACATTGCATTTAAAAGGTTATGCATTCCTTTTACATAATGACCAGTTTCAACAGCAATCATTAGCCTGTCTTCTTCAAATAAATTCATCCACTTTTGACTGTATCTGTAATACATTAAAAAGTCCTGCCTTATAAATGCATACCAACAATAGCTTTGATAGAAATATA
This sequence comes from Chitinophagaceae bacterium, assembly GCA_049241265.1. Taxonomy (GTDB): domain Bacteria; phylum Bacteroidota; class Bacteroidia; order Chitinophagales; family Chitinophagaceae; genus CAIVPM01. The sequence goes on along the minus strand of JBMLRA010000292.1, from coordinate 18,837 downwards.
GTTTTTCATAAAATCCATTAACAGCATTTTCGCTTGGAGGAACATTATTTTTAAAGAAGTCTTTTACGCTTTTCTCATCTTCTTCGTTTCTGGCATGACCATATTGAACATACCAGCGATATAACATTAAGGTAAGATTCGATAAACGAGTGACTCTATCAATATGACCACTAATTTCTAAGGCTTCATTAGTTAAAACTTCCGTTCTGTCAATTGAACTTCTGGTAATATGTAATGTTTCAATTTTTTTTTCAAGAGAAATTACCTGAGCCATTGAATTGAACTTTTGGTTTGCTCTAGCCAATTCTTTGGCTTTTTCAAGAATTTTTAATGCTTGAATTTTTAAGCCTTTATTGTATAAAAGTCTTGCAAAGTCTAAGCTCTCACTGAGCTGCAAGTCAATATTATCAGTAGTTTTAAGTAATCGTAATGAAGCAAGAATTTGTTTATATAGATGTGATTTGAGGTTGGCTAACTGAGTTTTTTGAATAGATGGAACTTTTTTTAGTAAGACTTTTTCATCATACTCTTCCAGCTTATCAATAAAATCAAATAACTGTATAATTTTTAAATCGTCGTTATTAGAGTTTCGCTTGATGTAAAGCTTAAAATGCCTCTTTTCCGCTTTTTGAAGCGACTTAATTAGTTGAAATAATATATCGTTTGAGCGGTTGGACATCGTAATAAATTTTTCTTGAAACCCAATGATATCAACACTTTTCACAAAATTTTAAAAGTTTTGATATAGTATATTGACCAAATAATTGTTTTTATAAATTATTTGGTCAATACTATTTTTGACATATCAAATTCAAAATGGCTAGCAATCGAGAGAAGCAAATCGTTAAAGGCCTAAAACAGTAAACAAGTAGTTCTAAAGAACTAGAACTTTTTTCATATGGCAAGCAATCGTTAGAGGCTGCCCTGTTTCCACAGGGGAGCCCTTTTTCATTTGGGCTTCGCAAAGAACGGGTGTTTTATTATAAAAACAATTTTTTATTTAATATTTTTCTTTAATGCCAACAAGCTAAAGTTGTTACTGACATCTTCTCTAACAATATTGTTAACTAAACTACCTAAAGCATCAATTTCCATTTCAACTACATCTCCTTCTTGCAACCATTGTGCTTGAAAATCTGGATTATTAAGTTTTCCTGTGCCGTTTAATTCTAAAAAGCAACCAGTTCCAACAGTCCCACTTCCAATTACATCCCCAGGATGAATATTAACTCCATAACTGCAACGTTCTAAAATCTCAGCAAACGTCCAATCCATATCACTCACATTACCCTCACTCACCTGCACTCCATTTACCTTACAAGTCATTTTTAAATTCCAAGATTTGCCAGTATGATTTTCTTTACAAGGCACTTCAAAAGATTCCAATTCATCAAGTGTAACCAACATTGGGCCAATTACAGTTGAAAAATCTTTGCCTTTTGCCGGCCCAAGATTTAGCAACATTTCTTCCATTTGTAAAGTTCTGGCACTCATATCATTCATAATCATCAAACCACCAATATAATTATCAGCATCTGCCGCTTTAACGTTTCTGCCTGCTTTACAAACAACAATAGCTGCTTCTAATTCAAAATCTAATTTATCAAAATGATCGGGCATACACTTTATTTCTCCTGGCCCTTGTATGCTATTGTGATTAGTAAAATAAAATATTGGGTATTGATCAAACTCAGGAATCATAGGTACTCCACGATTTCTACGAGCTGCAGCTACGTGTTGGCGAAAAGCATATCCATCTCTACAACTTGTGGGAAAAGGAATAGGTGCTAGCACTTTTGCAGTAGAAAATTCTACAGTAGAATTGCTTGATAATTTACCTTCTTTAATAGCTTCATTTACCTGCTTTGCAATAGGAAAAAAATCATCCCAATAATGCAAAAACATTGACATTGAACTTGGTAGTTCTGGGTGCATTGCATCGGCATTATACAAATTGCCATTGTGTAAAAATGCTAACTGGTCGTTTCCTTCTTTTGTTAAGTATGTTACTAATTTCATATTATTTATCTTGAGTTTGCAAATGTATGGAGTGACAAATAATAGTTTAAAAATTGTCGTTTACTAACTCAACTCCAAATAAATAGGGCAATGGTCGCTATGTTTTACATCTGGATAAATGGCTGCAGATTTTATTAGCTTTTCCAGTTCTTTTGAAACGCAGATATAATCTATTCTCCAACCTTTGTTTTGCAAACGCACACTTGGGAAACGCTGACTCCACCAACTATAAGAGTGTGCTGTATCGGGATTGCAATGCCTAAAAGTGTCTATAAAACCACTATCTAAAAATGTATCCATCCAAGCACGTTCTTCAGGTAAAAAACCAGATGATTTTTTGTTGCCTTTAGGGTCGTGAATGTCAATTTCTTTATGGGCAATATTATAATCGCCACAAATAATTATTTTTCTTCTGCTTTTTTTTAATTCATTTATAAATCCAAAAAACTCTTCTAACCATTGATATTTATAAGTTTGTCTCTCATCACCACTAGTGCCACTTGGAAAATAACAATTGAACAAAGTAATGTCTCCAAAGTCAAGCCTGATAACCCTTCCCTCAAAATCACTCATTTCAAATCCATTGCCAATAACAACATTGGTAGGTTTTATTTTTGTTAACACACACACACCACTATATCCTTTTTTTTGTGCAGAAAACCAATAAGAATTATAACCCAAACTTTCAATTTCATTCATATCAGCATCTGCTTCTTGTGCCTTGGTTTCTTGAATACAAATAACATCAGCAGGATTTGTTTTTAACCAATCGATAAATCCTTTTTTAATTGCAGCACGAATGCCATTTGTGTTGTAAGATATAATACGCATATTGTAATTTTTGAGGAGATGAAGATATGTGGTTTGATAATTTTAGAAATGCAATATTTATACTTTAACCGTTTTCCACCAACCCTTTTTAAAGATGAAGATACTGGTTAAAGTAACCATTGTTTCTGTAACAACGATTGCGATAAAAACGCCATTTGAACCTACATTAAATTTAATAGCAACAAGCCAGGCAATGGGAATCTGAAATACCCAAAACCAAAAAAGATTAATGATAGTAGGGGTTTTGCTATCTCCTGCACCATTAAAAGCATTCATCAATGTCATTCCAATTCCATAAAAAATATAACCCAAACTGATGATACGTAAAGCAGTTGTTCCTGTTTTCAAAACTTGCGGTTCTTTGCTAATAAAGCCTACAAAAAATTCAGCACAAGTGAGGAACAGTACAGAAACAAAAGCCATAAAAATAGCATTGTATTTTGCCACCATCCACACACTTTTTTCTGCACGTTCAAATTGCTTTGCCCCCAAATTTTGACCAACCAAGGTTGCTGCGGCATTGCTTAAGCCAAATGCTGGCAAAATAAAAAACACGATAAAGCGAATGGCAATGGTGTAGCCTGAAAGCTGCTCACTGCCAAAGGTTGACATAATTCTTGTCATTGCAATCCAACTTGCAGATGCTATAATAAACTGCATTGTAGCAGTAAATGAAAGTTTAGAAAGGCTTGCTAAAATTTCGAAATTAGGTCTGAAGTATGATGACTTAATAGTTAACATTCCTTTGCCTCCATACAAATTATAGAGTTGATATATAACGCCAATTGCCCTGCCTGTAGTTGTAGCAATAGCTGCACCAGTTAATCCAAAAAAATGAATACAAATGGGGCAAAGAATAATATTAGCAATATTGCCAATCCATAAACTTTTCATTGCTATTGCTGCATTGCCTGCACCTCTAAAAATGCCATTCAATAAATGTATCATCATTACAACAATGTTGGCAGTAAAAGCAATTTTAGTGAATGAAGCACCATAAACAATTAACTCATCTGTTGCTCCCATTAACTTTAAAATATCACTACTAAAAAACAATCCAACTATAGAAATGATGATAGAAATAATAATTGCCAATAACATTGCCTGTGCTCCAGAACGTGAAGCTTGCTCAGCATCTTTTTCGCCTATACGCCTTGCTACCACTGCTGTTGCACTCATACCAACACCAAAAGCAATAGAGTAAATAACAGCCATACAAGCTTCTGTTAAACCAACAACTGAAATGGCATTTGCCCCTAATTTGCTTACGAAAAAAATATCTACCAAGCCAAAAACGCTTTCCATCATCATCTCTAAAATCATAGGAATGGCAAGCAGGAAAATGGCTTTTTTAATATCACCAGTAGTAAAATCTCGATTCTCACTACTAAGGCTTTCTTTAATAAAATTTGTTACAGATTTAATATTCATTTTGTTGAGAGCAGTATAGTTAGAATTTGGTTAAAAGTAAAAGCAATTAAAACAGGCTTATACTATTTTTAAAAAAGAAGCGTTTATTATAATACGCCAAAATATTTACGTATGACTAACGATTGTATTATTTTACTTTCAAATGGCAATTACTTAATTTTTGATACCATACAACAAAAATATAAGTTAGTTGTTTTAAAAAAGTAATCTCAGCTAAAAACTAAAAAGCCATCTCAAAATTTTGAGATGGCTTTTTAAATAGAATTACACAAAACTAATTTGTTGGGAAATCAGCACCAATTGAGGTTTCGGCCCAAGTATCAAAATCATTTTTTAGCACATCAAGTTTTATTCTTGCATTTTTTAAAGCAGCTGCACCAAGTAATAATCTTAACGGTGGATGCTCAACTTCAGCAACATTAGCAATTGCTTTGGCTGCACGTAAAGGGTCGCCTGCCTGATTACCACTATAACTCCTTATGGTGTCTTTGTTTTGGTGTGCACTTGCAGCATAATCACTAATAACAACTTTTGTGTCATTAGCTGAACGACCAGCCCAATCTGTTCTAAATCCACTTGGGCAAACAACAGTTACTTTAATACCAAGATGTGCAACTTCTTTTGATAATGATTCAGATAAACCATCAACAGCAAATTTGGTTGCATTATAATATCCAATTCCTGGAAAACCAACTAAACCACCAATAGAAGCAATGTTAATGATATGACCACTTTTTTGTTTACGCATTGTTGGCAATACAGCATTAGTCATATTACCTAAACCAAACACATTAATCTCAAACATTTTTCTTACTTCGGCTTCTTCACTTTCTTCAATTGCACCAAAGTAGCCAATTCCAGCATTGTTAAGCAATACATCAATTCTACCAAATTTATTTAATGCTGCTTGTACAGAAGATTCAATTTGCTCTTTATTGGTGACATCTAATGCAACAGCAATAGCATTATTAGGATATTTAGCAACAATGTCTTCAATGTCACTAACTCTTCTTGCTGTGACAACAACATTGTTTCCTTGCGATAAAACTTCATTAGCTACAGCTCTACCAAAACCAGTAGAACAACCTGTTATAAACCAAACTTTACTCATAATTATTTATTTGAGTTGCGAAGTTGTAGATTATTTTAATACACAAAAAATGCAAGCGTTGCCAGCAAATAAAAAACTTATGCAACTCTTAAGCTACAGGGAATATTTTCTATAAATAAACGACATCATTAATACAAAAGGGGCAAGTGCAATATTGAACTGTTGTGGCAAAATGAACCAAGTTGCTAACAACAATAGTGACAAAACAAACGCTACTTTGAAATATTTTTTCTTTATATCATTGGACTTATTAATAAAGAATAATGCAATTAAATTAGTTGGTAAAGCCCATAACAAATTATAATTGTTTGAACAAGAGTTATGGTCGGTACCAAACCACATAAATAATAAAACAATACCCAATAAACCAGTTAAAAAAATGAATAAAGTAGATATATAGTGATACATTTTTTTGGCAACATTATTTTTTGAAAATGACATTAAGAGCATTAATAAAAACAAGGCACTGAATGTAATTAAAGGTGTGTAGTTATTCTTAAATTCACTATTTATTGAGTAAGCTTTGTACTCTTTTTTATCTTGAATTAACTTACTTTTTGTGTTGCTGCTATCCAATGCAAACATTAAATAATCTGGCAAAAAATTGCTTTGTTCAAGTGTAACAGGTTTATCTATTTTGCTACCTAATAATATATCAATTCCAAGTTTGCTCCAGCACATTCCACTGCTGTCTAAATATACATATAGCATATTTCTAAAAGTAGTTCCTTTTGGCACCAATTGTACTTGTGTAAAGTTGCTATGTTTTTTTATTACATCTCTTGCTCTTGTGGTGCAGTTATCAAATAAAAAATCGTATTTGTAATACTTATTATTGCCACTAAGATTAATTAATAAGGCTTCTTGAATAGCATTTTTTTCTGTTGCGGATAATTGTAAAATTTGCTCTGTTATTGTTCTGTGTTCAAATTGATATGTTGCAAAAAAATCATTTGCAGCATCAACCGATAAGCGATACAATAACTTACCACGAACAAATTTTGCCAAAAAATTGGGGTCATCAAAATCAAAAGTGCCATAATTATAGAACACATCGCTGCCATTGGTAGAATCAAAAACCCTTATGGCTGTATGACCAAAAATTGAATATAATTCATTGCCTGGAGCACAGGTTATTAGGCTTATTTGCAAACGAGAAGCTGTGTCTGACTGAGTAAAACTTGTTTTACAAAAAAAAATAAATATTAATAAAATAATCTTTCTCATTACAATATTTTTTTGTGAGGTGTTCCTACAAGTAAAATTAATGGTGCAAATATTCTGCTTATAACAGTATTGTGATTGATAGTAATAAATTTGTTTAATATGGTTTGTAAAAAAGCTTTCAATTTATTTCCATCAGCAGCATAAAATCCTGAATAAATATTTAATTCAAATTTAAACTCGGAATACAATTTTTTATACTCTTTTAACAACAACATTCTTTCTGTAAAATTTCCTGTAATAGGGTCGCAGGTATTATGTTTATTGCTTTGTGGCAAGGGCAAAATGCCATTTTTTAAATAGCGATTAACAGCTGTAATTATATCATCTTTTCTTAGTCCTTTTGTTGCTTTTGCAAGCAAGTTAGTTTGCTCTGTATTTAATTCCTCAAAATTGTTTGCAATTAGTTTTTTTCTAATTTCCAAATAAGGCATTCCTGCAAATTCATCCTTGCTTGTTGCTTCTAAAATATTACTGCCTACATATTCATCTTGATGCATTAATTTGTATAAAGCCTTTCGCTTAAAATAATTTTCATAAACCGATGCCGTGGTAAAAGCAGTAAGCATTTGGTGGTTTAGTAAATGGATGTTTTTGAAGAAGGTATTGAGATTGTAAATATGCTCAATAACATCTGTGCCAGCAACAATATCCAGTTTTAACGTGTTGCATTTTTTGTACAATTCATCTTCATTGCAAACAAACCATCCATCCACTTCTATATTCATTTTATTTGCTAAAACACTTGCTGCTTCTACAAAATTGGCGTTAAAATCGCAGCCATAAACTTTGCCAACACCACAATATTTAGCAAAAATGGCAAACAAGCCATTGCCACATCCAAAATCGAGCATTGAAATATTTTCAACTTTTGGGGTAGATTTATTTAATACATTGTTTAAAACCCAACTATAAATTTTAAGGTAATAATCTTGCTGCTCAAAAATATTTTTTAGATAATTGGTTACTAACAAATCATTAGAAACACTACTGATATCTATATCATTTAATTTTTGTTTAAATACCTGTATGTTAGTTTCCATTAATAACTAAAGTAAATTTTGCCTTTTTCTTAACCTAGTGTAATAAAATATTTTTAAATTCTACACACTATTAATTTGATTATTCCTTGTGCTAAACTACATTGACAGTATAGTAAGGCAACTAAGAGACTAAAATTGTCATTACTATTCTATAAAAAGGCTGAAATTATTTACTAATCAATTATCAGGCCTTTATATACAAAGCACCATCACTATAAATAGGTAGTACATTAGCTGCATCTATCGTTACACAAAACTCCATATCTTTTTCTAGTCCGTGTTTAGCTAAACGATGCCAATGCGTTGTGTTTTTTACAAAGTCTGTAATATCATTTTTATGCAAAGCGTACATTTGTTCTGCCATTAAACTTGAATCGCAGTGAATGTTAAAATGCTCTTTTACTCTTTCAATTACAGCTCCTGCAAATAAAGTATCTTCTAAATTAAATCTGTCTTTCCAAGCACTACAGCCCAAGTAAACATTTTTGTTTTGAGCTATTAAATAATTACAAACAGCACTTAAATTAGGAAACGAACCTGTAACAACATCACTTGCCCCTTTATTAATTGCCATATGCAATAATTTGGTACCATTGGTTGTTGTTAACACAAGTATTTTTCCTTTAATAAAACTTTCAGGATATTCGGCAGGAGAGTTTCCGTGTTGTAAGCCTTCAATTACTTTTCCATCACGTTCACCAGCTGTAATACTATTGGGTGTTGTATTACCAATATCAATACATTTTTCTACATTATCAACAGGGATTATTTTCTCTGCTCCATTATGCAATGCTGTAGCAATAGTACTTGTAGCCCTAAACACATCTATAATAACCACAATACTATTTGCCACATCGTATATGTCTAATAACTTAGGTGAAAGAACTGTATGTAAATTGGGTTTTGTATTTATCATTTGGCTGCAAGTATAAGCTATAATGGAAAAAGCACATTAACAAACAGTTAATGTGCTTTTGGTGTAATAATGAAATTTATTGTAAAGAAACCCTAACCTGCACACCTGCTCTTGTGTTTGTTGTTGGTGCAGATGTTGAGATATATGGTATTACTTTTCTTTGGTCAAAAAATAGTTTTACATTAATTCTGTTGTTTAATACATAATCAATTGCTGGCTGTATAGTTATTACTTTTTGCCCCCCTGTACCATAAGCATTTGGCTGGTCTAAACGGCTGTTACTAGTAGCTTCATCTCGCATACTTAAATCCAATTTAAAGCTTAAATCATTTTCCAGTTTCTCTTTTTTGGTAATGAGTCTCATTAAAAACTTAGGCAGCTTGGCTCCTTTCTTTCTAAAGCTTCCACCAATAGTCCATTCTGTTCCGTTGGTTTCACTTAATTGATAGTCTACCAAGCTTAAACTTAATATTCTATTTTTCTTATACTCAAATTTTAAATTTAGCTGGTCTGTTGTTGTTACATCTATACCAATTAAAGGTTGAAATTGTTCTTGAATGGTTATATTAGGCACTAAGAAAAATGGAATATAGTTGCCTGTATCATTAAGCCTAAACTGTGGTGCCCCATAACGAAATGGATCGGCAAATTGTAATGCACTAGTATAACTGTTCATACTAAGTGTACCACTATATTGATGGCTAATGTGTATAGATGAGAATATTTTAGCCAATGCTGGTATTTTGCTTAAACCTGTGTAATTCAACCTCCAATTGGGTTTTGGTAAAATACCTTTAAAAGGATTTGTTTTTACATCCTTATTATTTTGAGATATTAATGATACTTTGCTAGGGTCTTGCTTGGTGTATGCTGCAATAAATGCTGGTATTAAAACATCTTGGCTGTGTTTTCCATATCCTTCAGCATAACCATCTACAATTTTACCACCTGCTGCTGCAAAGTAAGGATTTGCGGCAGCTAATCTTTGAGAAACAATAGGTCTGTTTGCTTCAAATTGTTTAAACGTTTCAGAGACTTCGTTAGGATTATGACTTCCAAATAGTGTGTTAAAAGAAATAAACGAAACACTAAAACCACCACCTGCATAAGGGTTTAAATGTTGTTTTGCATTTGATTGATTTAGGCTTACTGTATCTTTAAACATTTCGGTGTATTCCTTGCTAAAAGATTTATCTAGAGTAAGATCTATGGTTAATTCTTTTATGGGTTCTAACTGAGCAGTAAAACTTAATTTTTGCTCATAATTTTGGCGGAACATTAAATTAAAATTACTATCTCTGCTAAATAATCCTGCTGCAGCTTTACGCTCTAACCAAACAGCATCAGGCTGTTTTCCAAAAACATAATCTAAGCCCGGCTCCATACTTTTAAAGTTTTGCCCAAATGATTGTGTACTATCCATCCATCCAGGAACACGGCTTTTATAATTTTCAGAATAGTTGACCTGAACGGTTTTAACCATTGTTAAAATTTTGAATATAGCTTGTGGCACACTGCCAATTGCCATTTGCTGATTTTGTTTTTGCAAACGCATTGCTGCCTTAGCATCTTTACGTTGCTTTTTCCATTTTGCCAATGCATCATCTCTTTTTTTACCAGTCAAATCTTTTAAAACATCTTCTTTTTTAGGCAAATCTTTCAATAAATCATTAATAGGTGTGGGGCTCATTCCTTTTGGCAATGGATTTTCAAGGTTTCGTAAAAACCTGCTTTTTCTATAAAGCTTGTTCATATCAAATTGCCCTGTCATTGTATTATCTTGCCCATTTTCAATAATATTACCCAATTCAATTGCAACTCTACTAGCTCCAATCCAGTTGTAGTTTGACTTCCAAGCATATCTTGCAGTTATCCAATCTGTAATAGGAAACTTGCTTAAAGGCAAACTATAGCTTGCATTAGCACTTTGATTGTATAGTGTATTTCTGCCTCCTTTAAAAAAGTTTTCTTTTACTGTATCTTTCTTTTCTTTGGTATCTAATACGCCATTGGGTTCATCAACACGTGCATTATTGGTAGCATTAAAATCTAAGTTTAATGATCGGCTAACATCCCATCTAACTGTATAAAATCTATCAAACGTAAAATACTTATCGTAGGTAGTATCAACTCTTTCAACATTATTTCCCTTAGTTAAATCTGTGTTTACAATGCGTGGAATAAATCTTCCAAATTGCCTATTAATATCAGCTCTTACGCCAATAGTGGATGGTGTGGGATTGAAATTAAAATCCTTAATAAGATTAAACCATTTGCTTTTCGATTTGATTAACTTTTTAAATGGTTCTACATATTTAGATTGTTTTTGAAAATTGTATCCAATTGCTCCACGATATTTATCTACTTTATTTTCTGCAACAGTTGGGCTAGTATTTATAGTTTGTGTGTAAGATAAACTAACATCAAAATTACTAATACTCAATACACTTGGCTTGGCAGGTGCTGCCACTTTCATATTGGTAATATTAATAGTTTTAATAGTGGTTTGGTCGAGTGCAATATTCTTTAAAGAGTCTTTCTGGGCTTGTGTTCCAGCAGCATTTATTTTATCTTTATATAAAACATCTTTATCGTAAGGATCGAATTGTGGTGTTTTAATGTTTTTACTAATACTTGCAAAAACAGGTATTGATAACTTGGCTTGTTTTGGTAGCAACTTTCCTGCATCTATGTTAATAGCAGCATCAAGTTGTGTTAAATTTTCTCTTGAACGTTCTTGTATTTTAGATTCAATGCTACCAAACCCTTGTGTTTGCATATTGGCAGATAGACTTATTTTACCTAAGTCGGCAAGTGTTACATCTACTCTACCCAAAGCAGCGTATGCACCTTCTTCTTTAATATTGCTTAAGCGTAATTCATTTACCCAAACTTCTGCATCCATATTAAAAGGCTTTTTACCTGCGTGTTCTACTGCAACCATAATACCTCTTACTTCTCCAAAGTTGGGATTACCAAACACGCTAATGGTTTTTAAACCAAATTTCTCTCTGTAAATAGTTGATATAGATGCTCCTGAATTTGCATTTCTTCTTATTTTTAAATTAATTAATTCTTGAAGGTCAATATCTAAATTATTAGAATCGGGCCAAACAATATTTGCTTCAGCAGCTGAATATTTTCCTGCTCTAGCAGGAGTTACATTTAAAGGATATTTTATTTCGTAGTAGTTGCTTAAATAATCTTGCCCAATTCTTACAACTAAATTTAAATCGCCATTTTCTACTTTAGTCAAAGCCTTAATTGGGTAATCAACATGAGCAAACATATTTATCTTCCCATACTGTCTAATGTCCATATTTAACGTTTTAAACACGGCACGAGATTGTCTTGGCTCTAATTTTTCTACTCTAATAGCAAGTGCTTGTTCATTTTGCAATAAATTAACTCCATTATTGCTTAATTGTTGCACCCTTAAAATACCTGGAGGAATAACATAGTTTACTGGACTTCTTGAACTATTTTCTTCAAGATTTACAGCTAATGTACTTAAAATACTTTTACTAGTTACTGGCGTGTATTTACCAGTAGTATCTACATCGTAAGTAAAATCTCTCCATTGGTTGCGAACTAAATCTAAACGAGCAAACCTTAAAGTTGCTGCACTATCAAAGTCGGTTAAATACATTCTTAAAAAACGAATAGACTTGAAATCAGGAATATTTCCAACAACTTTTGTTGGTTTTTTTAACGGAATTCTCATTAAAAACCAATTCTCATTTCCTGTGGTGCCATTTGCATATTTTACACTAATGTTTCTTTCATCAGTAATATATGGATGACCTAGACCAACATGCATCATTGGGTCAATTGGAACAGAATATTCAAAATACTGCTCTGTTTCGTTTAAAGTATTATCTCTGTTTAAATCTTCATTATCAGGATATAATGTTGTGGCTGGAGAAAACTGACT
>JBMLRA010000292.1:0-6228 GCA_049241265.1 Chitinophagaceae bacterium | reverse complement strand
CCATTTTCATAAAAACGCTTACCGTCTTTTAAAACATCTTCACTAATATTACCTAGGTTAAAAACCAATTTACCTCCTGTTCTTCCTAAAGAATCTTTTAAAAACGGATTTTGAATCCAAAATTCTATAAACTCGAAATTGTTGGTTTCAAAATCTGTTTGATCAATAGACCTCATTATACCACCAAATTTTTTCCTTTTTTCTGCATCCGATGTAAACCTTCCCCTTGAATCTATTTTAGTAGCATCGGTAATAAAATTATAAGGACCAGGTTCTGCAGGATAATAACTTAAATCAAAGGTTTGGGTTTGTGTGTTGATTATGTTTGTTGTTTGTTGAGGGAATAATTCATTGGTATAAACCTGTCTAACTTTTGGATTACTTAACTCGTTTAAATTTTTTTGTAATGGGTTGCTGCTAGAATTTTTATCTTGTAGGTTTGGTTCAATATTATACCAAGCCAATTTTGCCCTATTGTAGTTATATATTAAATTGTTTGATGAGTCTGCTTCTGGGTATTTAATATTACCTATATCATCTGTAGCCCCTTGTGGTGTGGCTGCTAAAGTCCAAGCAATTAATGGAAAACGCAAGTCCAAGCTGCTTCTTGTACCTTCAAAATCGTCAATATAAATTAAGCCATTATCACCACTACCTATTTGTGGTGGATGCCCTGGTTTAAAATAGGCAGCTTCTCCATAAGCAGTAATGCTGCTCATTGCTTTTGTGCTATAGAATGGCAATTTATCTAGCCATTTTGTTAGCTTGGGTAAGTTAGATTTATAACTAAAATCTACACCATAAATAGTGTTTCTAACTGGGTCTTCTCCAATATTCATTTTAGTGAAAAATGGTCGTTCATTTAACCTTTCCATTGTTGCACCAAATGATAGTTTTTTATTGGCTTTATAATCTAACCTTAATCCTAAAAATCCTTTTTGCTGAATACCAAATGTGGCATTGTTTTCATAGGAAACCTGTACAGGAACGCCAGAATTTAAAATAGCTTGGTTAAGAATTTTTACAGAACCAAGATTATAATCTATTGTGTAATCGGCTCCTTCCATAAGCAATTGACCACCTGCATTAATACGCACTGAACCTTGTGGAATATTAAATGCACCTAAATAAATTTCGCTACCACTTGTTCCTTTTGCTTGGCCTTGCATTACAAACCTATCTAAGTTTGCATACGTTTGGGCTATTGCTTTAATGGTATCATAAAGTTGCCTAAAAACATATTTATTTCTGATAGAATCTTGCGTGTTTGCAAAAGCCAAAGTATCTAAATCGGCACCAAAAGGTTCAAGTTTGGGCAAAATAATTCTACCATATTGAGGAAGTATAGTAAAATTTTCTACAAAATCGAATTGACCATCTGGTTGTGGGTCGTTTCTATTATTTAAATTATCTAATCCTATGATTTTAATAATGGGTCTTCCTTCAGCAGTAGGTGAACTTTCGGGTAAATATCTATTTAATCCACCACTTGGCTGATCGTACAAAATGTTTAATCTAAAATCTTCTTTACTAATACCAACCATATCTAAAGAATAAACATTCTTCATCATTAATCTCCAAATTGGTAATTTAACCCTTGCAGAAGTAGCTTTCAGTAATTTTAAAAATAACATTTTTTGAACACCAGCTTGCCTTGCAGATGTATCTAGTGCCACTTCTTGGCTAAATTCACCCACTTTATAAATACGCCCATTCATTGAATATTCATAAGCAACACCTAAAACTTCGTCTGGCAATAACTGAGAGTTTAAGGAAAGTGTTCCCAACTGTGGATTAAAAATATATTCGTTGGCAGTAAGTTTTCGGGCAAAGGTTTTTTCGTAATCGTTTACAGGACTTAAGCCTAGTTTTAACATATTTGAGTTTACCAAAGATGGAGTACGATTGTTAGGGTCGGTTGCTAAAGCATTGTATAATCCATTGTTTGTATTGTTGGGCTGAGATTGCCCATTAGATGCAAGCATTAATGGATTTGTTTTATTGCCAATATACTCTGATTGACCTTCTGCTAAATCGGCAAATGCTATTACATCTCTTGCATCTGTTGTTGCTCCATTTCTATTGGTTACCCAAACTTCTATTCTTTGTACTTGAATTTGACTAACAATATTGGGCAATTTACTCATTGCAGCATTGTAGTTTTTTCTAAAATGTTGTGCTACTAAAAAGTGTCTATTTTCATCATAGTCACTTAATTTTTTTTGAAAAGAAGTAACAGCTGCACCACCTTGCAAGGTTTGGCTTTGTCGTTGGCTACGCTGATTTGCTAATGCTGCTGTAAAAAACAATTTACCAAACTGCAATTGCGTTTTTAAACCAAATAAATTAGTAGCACTTGGAATTAATGTTCCCTTTGCCTCGAAGCCAATATTACCAGCCTGAATACTTTTTAAAATCTCGTCATCATTGCCTTTATAATCGAGTTTTATTTGGTTTAAATAATCAAAATTGGCAAGTGTGTTATAGTTAATAGGAAGTTTTAACTTATCGCCAATATTTGCATTTACACCCACATTGGCGTTCATATCAAAATCAAAACCACCTGTTCTTCTAGCTCTTTCTGGTATAGTGGGATTGTTGGTGTATTGACCTTGATAACCCATTAAAATATCAATATTACCTGTTGGTTTAATGTCAATTAAAGAGCCTAACGGGTTTTTAGTATTTTTTGCTGTTTCAGTAGCTTTTGTCTTTATATCGTTAGCTGTTTTTTTAACATTCTCAACAGCTCCTGCTGCATTTGGAGCAATATTTCCTAAACCAAATGTTCTATCAAAAAATTTGGGAGAAACTATTGGGTTGGGGCGTTCTGTTTTTTTATTTAAAAGCCATAATGCGTCAGCCCTTTGTTTAAAATATTCAGCTTCTTGTTGCTTTTTTCTTAGTTCGTAAAATTCTTTAAAAGTTAAATAAGTTGGTTTGCGATAAGTTCTGCCACCAATTTTTTCAACAATAAAATATCGTTTGGTTTTAAAATCGTATTCTATTGTTTGTTTTAAAAGTGAAGTATCGCCAATATTAAAAGCATTTTTATTTTGCCAAGTAAATTTATCGCCACGTCTATCTTGCAGAGGATATTTTAATGAATCAGAACCTTTTTGTTGGGCATATAAATAAACAGATGGACACAATGAGAACGTGCCAAACACCACACAGCCTAGAGCCTTAACTAATATATTTTTCAAGAGAAGTAACCTTGGTTAGGTAGAAATACGCTATAGTTATAAATTTTTTAATGCTTGTTTTATAATATCCTGTACTGCTAAATCGCTATTTGATAACATTACTTTTTTTACTGCCTTTTCTGCCATTGGTTTTCCTATTCCTAATGCAATTAATGCATTAACTGCATCCATTTCCAATGGGTTTAATGTGTTATTCATTGTTAAATTATCAGTAACAAACCCCGATAATTTGTCTCTTAAACCCACAACAAGCATCTCTGCTGTTTTCTTTCCTATTCCTTTGATGCGAACTAAGTCGTTAACGCTGCCTTGAATAATAAATTTTGCAATTTCAGCAGGTTTCATACCACTTAACATCATTCTTGCTGTTGCTGCACCCACACCAGAAATGCTAATTAAATGTAAGAACATCTCTTTTTCTTTAACATCAGCAAACCCATACAGGGTTTGAGCATTTTCGGTTATTTGCAAATAAGTATGTAAAAGCCCTGTTTCGTTTTGGCTTATAGCCTCATAAGTATTCAAACTAATTTGCAGGTCATATCCCACACCATTAACATCTACAATTACACGAGATGGTGACTTAGCAACAAAGGTTCCTCTAACAAAAGCTATCATACAGTATCGTCAAAAATAATGGGAAAAGCTGTTACAAAGTAAATATTTTGTGGATAACTATTAAGCAATATAAGCAAATTGCTAATTATCAATGACTTAAAGTAATAGTTTAACAGTTTTATAATACCATTTTACTACAAAAAAAAAGCCTCAAACAATTGCTTGGCTAAAGCTTGGCATACTTAAATTAATTTGAATACTAAAACTGCTTTGTCATAGAAGTTAAGGGATAACGCAAATTTTCGAAACCCATCATATCTATTTTAACTGTACCAACTACAATTGGACTTTCAATTCTTAAAGGGATGTGATTAGCATCATCGCTTACCCAAACAGTCATATTTTCCCCACCTTCAAAAATGGTTCCTTTAATAAGTAGTGGTTTAAATTTAATAGCATTGAATTTTCCAAACTTGGTTTTAATTTTCTCTTTACCTAAATATTTTATATAAAGATTATAAACCTCGTTATCTAAAAACATATTAAAAGGAATTTTATCATCTACTTTATAGCTATCAAAATTCATATTTCGTGCATAGTAAATTGCACTCAACACATCTTGTATGCAATTTGGAACCTTGTAAACCCCTTTTGCAGTAACTGCTGTGTTGGCTTTTTGGTTAAATGTTACGTTCTCATAAATTTTAAAACCACCTTCATTTACGTCTCTTAAAAATTTATATGGTTGTAAAGTTGCAGTATCAAAATATGTTTCATACCTGTCTCTAACTTTAAAAATCCAATCGTAATTGCTATTACTTGTTCCATCACCAACAACATGATAAACAGGTTTGTTATTATAATTTTCTACAGTGGTTGTAAAAGACGCATTACCAGCATTTACATATAAACCAATAACTGAGTAGTAAATTGTGAAATTAATTTTTTCGCCATTCTGAAAAGCTTTATTGTTAATTCCACAAAAATCGTCACCCGCTGTAAGACTTGTAGAAAGCAAGGTTAGGAAGGAAATAGATAAAATAATTTTTTTCATTTAATATGATATTCGTTAGTGATTCAACTATCATTATTGTCGTTTAAAAAGCCTAATGCCTAGCATAAACAAACTCCCTGCCAAAGCAGGAAATACACGATTTATAAGCCAAATAGCAGTAGCAGCAAAAACAATTCCCGATGTGTTGGCACTTAACAAGCCAATTAGCTGAATGCTAATTTGCCCACGCAAACCTACTTCTGTTAAAGCTATTGTTGGTACAATGGCCAATATTAATAAAAACACACAAACCATTAGTGCCAACAACAACATATTTGCTTCTACTTTAAAAACTTTTAACAACAATAAATATTGCACAACAAATACAACGTATCGCAAAAAAGAAAAAACCAAAATTTTTGTTAAATCTTTAGGGGCAAAATCTTCCACCTTTTGAATTAGAAATGCATACTTGCTAATAAAGGGTAGCTTTTCTACTGCTTTTGTAATCCAACTTAGGCTAAAATATACCATTGTTAACAGCACGGTACACGTAAGTAAAACAAACATTAATCCACTATACCAAAATGTATTTACACCCCCTGTGCCTAATCCATTTTTCTCAAATAATATTCTTGAAAAAAACAATGACAAAAATCCCATTATAAAAGTTACCAAAACCTGACTCATACTACCCACCATTGTTAAGGATACACCTCTTAATCTATTGCCTTCACTTAAAAACAAAACCCTACCCACGTATTCGCCTAAATTATTTACTGTGTTCAATGCAAAAGCCTGCCCACCAAATACTGCACGAAAGGCTTTAAAAAATGAAACATCCTCAATACCTCGAATTAAAATTTGCCATTTTTTGGTTTCTAATCCCCAATTTAAAAACATTAATAAAAAAGCAGCTATTACAATAGCCCATTCTGTTTTAGAAAAATTTAATAACTCGTTCCAAGTTTTTTGCAAATCTTTTTGCTGAATAATTTGTTTATATATAGAAACAGAAAACCATATAAATATGGCTGGGCCTAGAATGTAATTAGTAAATATTTTAAACTTTTTATTCAAGCTTATATAGTGATTGGTATTACAGAAGTAGTAATATGATAGAATGGTGTTTTTATCAAATAAAGTTCAAAATTAATTGTTTACCACCCAAGTTAATCAACTTGAATCAGTTCAATCAAAGTTTAACTGTTACTTTAGCTGCGAAGATGAAAGAAACGAATATTATTTTAGGTGTTGACCCAGGAACCCAAGTATTGGGTTATGCTTTATTAAAAGTTACTGGTAATAAAACACAGGTTTTATTGATGGATGTGTTAAAGCTTACCAAGCATAAAGATATTTATGAAAGGTTAGAGAAAATTCACACCAAAATTTCAGAACTAATTCAATTATATCGCCCCACAACATTTGCTATTGAAGCTCCTTTTTTTGGTAAAAATGTACAAAGTA
>JBMLRA010000291.1:0-1312 GCA_049241265.1 Chitinophagaceae bacterium | reverse complement strand
TTTAAAGAAGCTGCTGAGGCTTATGAAGTATTAAGCGATGCCGATAAACGTGCCAAATATGATAGATATGGGCATCAAGCATTTCAAGGTGCTAGCAGTGGTGGTGGGGGTTTTCACAATACTAATATGGAAGATATCTTCAGCCAGTTTGGAGATATTTTTGGTAACAGTGGTTTTGGAGAAAGTTTTTTTGGAGGAGGTGGAAGGAGAGGAGGAGGTTCCTCACAATCTAATGGGCAGCGTGGTAGTAATTTAAGAATAAAATTAAAGCTAAATTTTGCCGAAATTGCTAATGGATGTAGTAAGCAAGTTAAGGTAAAAAAACATGTAGCTTGCACAACTTGTGGTGGTAATGGTGCTAAGGATAAAAGTAGTTTCCAAAAATGTAGTACTTGCAGTGGTAGTGGACAGGTTAGGAGAGTTCAAAACACATTTTTAGGACAAATGCAAACAGTAACTACTTGCCCATCATGTAATGGAGAAGGAACTACAATTACTTCAAAATGTGGTAATTGTAAAGGAGAAGGTAGAATGTTTGGTGAAGAGATGATTAATATTGAAATTCCAGCAGGAGTATCTGAAGGAATGCAATTGAGTATGAGTGGTAAAGGAAATGCTGGAGAACGAGGTGGTTATCCTGGTGATTTAATTATTCAAATAGAGGAAGAGCAGCATCCAGAATTGCAACGTGATGGAATGAACGTTGCTTATGATCTGTATATATCTTTCCCGGATGTTGTTTTTGGTACAGAAGTCGAAGTTCCAACAATTACAGGTAGGGTTAAAGTTAAAATTCCTGCTGGCACTCAAAGTGGTAAAATTTTACGTTTAAAGGGCAAAGGATTTCCCGAAGTACAAGGTTATTCAAAAGGCGATCAAATGATTTATGTAAATGTATGGACACCGCAGCACGTTAATGGAGACGAAAAAACGATGCTTGAGAAATTAAATCATAGCGATAATTTTAAACCTAAACCAGATAAAAAAGATAAAAGTTTTTTTGATAGAGTTAAAGAAGCATTCAGCTAATTGTAATGAAAGCCTTGGTTTATTTCCAAGGCTTTATTTTTTAAATAACAAACTTAAACAAAATGACTCCACGTCAATTTATTCTCAAATTATTGTATCCTGTTATTACATTGTTATCTGGGCTTTTTAAAAACGGTATTCAAGAGAACAAAGAAAAATTGGTGCCATCTCAATCATTTTATTCATTATCTGCAACACTTAATAATGGGCAGTTATTTTCCTTTGATAGTTTAAAAGGTTATAAAGTGTTAATAGTAAACACAGCAAGCGATTGTGGCTACAC
>JBMLRA010000290.1:0-3810 GCA_049241265.1 Chitinophagaceae bacterium | reverse complement strand
TGGTCTCCAAATTTTATATAAGGACCATATCTTCCAATATTAATACTTAATTCTGCACCATAATATTCACCAATTAGTTTTGGAAGTTTGAATAATTCAAGTGCCTCATCAAGAGTAATAGTTTCTATGCTCTGCCCTTTTTTGATAGTAGCAAATCTTGGTTTTTCCTCACCCTCAGTATCACCCATTTGTACCATTGCACCAAAGCGACCCATACGTGCAATAATTCTTTTGCCTGTTTCAGGGTCGTTACCTAATTCTCTTTCACCACTGGCACGTTGTGCAGTTTCCATAGTGGTTTCTATTGTTTTATGAAATGGTTTATAAAAACCATCAATCATATTATTCCATACCATTTTACCTTCTGCAATACTATCAAATTCACTTTCTACCTGTGCAGTAAAATTGTAATCCATTACATCTTTAAAATGAACTTTTAAAAAGTCTGTAACAACATTTCCCAAATCAGTAGGAAATAACTTTGATTTTTCGGCACCAGTTGTTTCATTTGAAATTACAGATTGTATCGAATTATTAGCAGTTAATTTTAGAATTTGAAAATTTCTTTTAATACCTTCTTTATCTCTTTTTTCAACATAGTTTCTTTTAATAATAGTTGAAATAGTTGGGGCATAAGTTGAAGGACGCCCAATACCTAATTCTTCCAACTTTTTTACTAATGAAGCTTCTGTATATCTTGGTAATGGTTTTGTGAATTTTTCTGTTGCATTCATTTCTCTGAAAGATAAAACTTGTTGTGCTTTTAAAGGAGGTAAAACACCCTCGTTATCTTCCTCATCTTCATCTATTATTTTTCCTTCAAGATATACTTTCAAAAACCCTTCAAAAGTCATTACCTCACCAGTTGCAGTAAGTTGTTCATTATTGGTTGAAATATCAATTTTTGCAATTGTTTTATCAAATTCAGCTTCACTCATTTGCGAAGCAATTGTTCTTCTCCAAATTAATTCATACAGTCTTCTACCATCTTCATCTGCAATTGTTTTATGGTTCATATAAGTTGGACGAATTGCTTCATGAGCTTCTTGTGCCGATTCGTTTTTATTCTTATAAAATCGTTCTTTATAATACTTTTCTCCGTAGTTGTTTACGATGGTATTTTGAATGTCAGCCCTTGCAGTATCACTTAAATTTACACTATCAGTTCTCATATAGGTTATGTGTCCAGCTTCATATAAACGTTGTGCAATCAACATTGTTTTTGTAACACCATATCCCATTTTTGTAGAGGCTTCTTGTTGTAACGTTGAAGTTGTAAAAGGTGCTGGGGGATTGCGTTTTGTGGGTTTTACTTCAACCGATGCTACTTTGTAGTTAGCATTCAAACAAGACTTTAAAAAATCTTCTGCAAGTTGTTTGTTAGTTAATTTTAATGGTCCTTCTGCTTTAAAAACAACTTCTCTGCCAGTGATATCAGGAGCATTAAAAAAAGCTTCAATTTTAAAAGTTGATACTGGAACAAATGTGCTTATTTCTCTTTCTCTTTCCACCAAAATTCTTACAGCTACACTTTGCACACGTCCAGCACTTAAGCTAGGTTTTACTTTTTTCCAAAGAACAGGGCTTAATTCAAAACCAACCAATCTGTCTAACACACGACGAGCTTGTTGTGCATTTACTAAGTTCATATTAATTAAACGAGGATTGGCAACAGCTTTTTTAATTGCAGGTGCCGTGATTTCGTGAAATACAATACGTTTAGTTTTATTAACATCTAAACCAAGGGTTTCTGCTAAGTGCCAACTAATACTTTCTCCTTCACGATCCTCATCGGAAGCAAGCCAAACTTCGTCTGAAGATTTTGCCAGTTTTTTTAATTCACTCACTACTTTAACCTTATCATCACTTACGATATATCTTGGCTCGTAGTTTTTGTTAAGATCAATACCCATTGCATCTTTTTCCAAATCGCGAATATGACCATAACAACTTTTCACAAGAAAATCTTTACCTAAAATTTTCTCAATTGTTTTTGCCTTTGCAGGCGACTCCACTATCAATAAGTTTTTTGCCATAGTTCTACTCTTTACGTTTTACCGTTTAGTTTCACGGTTATCGTTAATTGCTGCAATATTATGTAAAGAAAATTTTTTATGCTGCTAAGTTTTTTTGATTGATGGAATAATTATAGCTTATTGTGCCAAAAAAGAACCATTTTGTAAATGTGTATGACAAGCTAGCACGTTAATGAAATTATTTCTTTTTAAACTGAAAATTTGGCTACATATTTTGTATTGGCAGAATGATTGCTAACTCGTTACAAACGAATTATTAATCATTAAAAACTAAATAACAATGGCTACTAAAAAGCTTAACGTTACACCTCTACACGATAGAGTTATTGTAAAAGCAGATGCTGCTGAAACTAAATCTGCTGGTGGAATTATCATACCAGATACTGCAAAAGAAAAGCCACAACGTGGCGTTGTAGTTGCTGCTGGAACTGGCAAAAAAGATGAACCAATGACAGTTAAAGTAGGTAATGCTGTTCTTTATGGTAAGTATGCAGGTACAGAAATCACTATTGATGGTCAAGATTTATTGATTATGAGAGAGAGTGATATTCTTGCTATTGTATAGTTAATTCAAAAATAAAAAGTCAAAACCAAAAAGTTTTTGACTTGACATTAAAAATTTATAATTCAAAATTTAAAATCACTCAAGTAATGGCAAAACAAATATTCTTCGACATCGAAGCAAGAAACAAAATGAAAAAAGGCGTTGACACTTTGGCTAACGCTGTTAAAGTAACTTTAGGACCTAAAGGTCGTAATGTGGTTATTGACAAAAAATTTGGTGCACCACAAGTAACTAAAGATGGTGTTACAGTAGCAAAAGAAATTGAATTAGAAGATGCTATTGAAAATATGGGTGCTCAAATGGTGAAAGAAGTAGCTTCTAAAACTGCTGATATTGCAGGTGATGGAACTACAACTGCAACTGTTTTGGCTCAAGCAATCATTGGCGAAGGTTTGAAAATGGTAGCTGCTGGTGCAAACCCAATGGACTTGAAAAGAGGTATCGATAAAGCAGTTTCTTTAGTAGTTGAGAATTTGAAATCTCAATCTCAAACTGTAGGTAACGATAGCAAAAAAATTCAACAAGTTGCAACTATATCTGCAAACAATGATGAAGTGATTGGTAAATTAATTGCAGATGCTTTTGCAAAAGTTGGTAAAGAAGGTGTAATTACTGTTGAAGAAGCTAAGGGTACAGAAACAACAGTTGATATTGTTGAAGGTATGCAATTTGATAGAGGTTATATCTCTCCATACTTTGTAACTAACAGCGAAAAAATGCAAGCTGAATTGCAAAATCCTTATATCTTGATTTATGATAAAAAGATTTCTGCAATGAAAGACATTCTTCATATTCTAGAGAAAGTGGCTCAAAGTGGTCGTCCTTTAGTAATAATTGCTGAAGATTTAGAAGGAGAAGCATTAGCAACTTTAGTTGTAAATAAATTACGTGGCACTATTAAAGTTGCTGCTGTTAAAGCTCCTGGATTTGGTGATAGAAGAAAAGAAATGCTAACTGATATTGCTATTTTAACTGCTGGTACTGTAGTAAGCGAAGAGTTAGGACACAAATTGGAAGCTGCTGATTTAACTTTCTTAGGTCAGGCTGCAAGTGTTACAATTGATAAAGACAACACGACAATTGTTGGCGGTAAAGGTAAAAAAGCTGATATCACTGCACGTGTAAATCAAATTAAAGCACAAGTTGAAAATACAACATCTGATTACGATAAAGAAAAATTACAAGAGCGTTTAGCTAAATTAGCTGGTG
>JBMLRA010000289.1:0-11593 GCA_049241265.1 Chitinophagaceae bacterium | reverse complement strand
CACTGTAATAACAGCCAGAGACAGTAACTTTTTCGATGTTTAATGTTTGAGCAAATAAATTACTCAATCCCATAAACAGAATTACCATTAATAGCCTTATGGCATTTAACAGTTTTTGACTTTGTTTAATTTTTGTCATTGTGTTTATTTTGAAATAATAAGAAACTTTACAAGTTGCAGATTAACTGTAAATCATTGGTATTGGAAAATTATGAATCGGCTGCAAATTGTCTGAAAACAAATTGTTTTACAATCCCTTGAATTAGGGATAAGCAAAAAATTGTTGCTTCAACTTATTATTATTTGTTCTTTTGGGAACTGGATTTAAATCTTCTGACTCCTAAGAATGGAGATAGGGTGTGGGGATAAGATAACTAGCCAAAGAATGGCGAGTCATAGATTCGTAAACGTAAGATTAGGAAGATTATTGTGCAGTTAAATAAAATAATTAATAAATAGATATAAACTGGCAAATGAGAAATCTAAAACATCTAATCATTATTGCAATCACATTTCTTTCTTCCTGTACTCAAAATAGGGTAATAGATACAATAACCTATCAACAAGAGTTAGGTCATTATCTATTCTTTGAAACAAAATTATCTATCAATAACACAAAATCATGTGCTAGTTGTCACAACCCTGCTTTTGCATTTAGCGATGGGTACAGAACAAGTGTAACATCATTGGGTGAGAATGTATTACGCAATTCTCCATCGTTAATGAATAGCATTTATTTGAAAAAATATGATTGGGCTAATACAAATGCATCTTCACTTGAAATGCAAATTAAACGTCCCCTTTATAGCAATCATCCTATAGAGCTGGGATTAGACAAACATATAAATGATTTGATTGTTTTTTTTAAAGGAGATAGTTTATATAAAGCACTTTTTAGAAAAGCATACCCGAATAGTGACACTTTATTTACACTAACACAAATTGAAAATGCTATTGTTGCTTATGAAAAAACTTTAGTTTCTCAATCTTCTCAGTTTGATAAAGGAGAATTAAGCCCATCTGCTTACAGTGGATTAAACCTTTTTTCAAGCCAAAAACTAAAGTGCATAAGTTGCCATCCCCCACCCTATTTTACACTAGCAACAAATACTAATAATACAGATAGTATTTATATCAATATTGGTTTGTATAATGTTGACAATAAAAACAAGTATCCAACCAACGATAATGGCATTTATTCAATTACAAAACAACCAAAAGATGATGGAAAATTTAAAATTCCATCTTTAAGAAATGTAATGCTTACAGCACCTTACATGCATGATGGCAGCATTGCTAGTATTGAAGAAGTAATAGAAATGTATGCACGTGGAGGAAGAAATATAGACTATGGAAACTTTAAAGGAGATGGCAAATTAAACACCAATAAAAACAAGCTTATTACAGGTTTTGAATTATCAGAAAAAGAAAAAAAAGACCTAATTAACTTTTTAACATCCTTAACCGACTCCTCAATATTTTATAAACAATCTTTTCTTAATCCATTTAGCCGAAACTAAATCTTTTACATTTGTTTTAGTTCAATGCATTCAATTGTAAATTGCCCAAATTAAAATGAAACACACTTCTTTAGCCACTATAATATTTGTTTGCAGCTTGCTATTCTTTTCATGTGAAAACAATGCCGGTAATAACAAAAACAAAATAATTAACCCCGATAAACAAAATGCCATAGAAGCTATCTTGCTTGACGATTCTTCTGTTTCGCAAATACCAATGATGGTAGAAAGAATAAAAAAAATTAAAACTGTTTTATTGCAAAAGATACCCATCATTTTATTAGATAGTTTAGATGCAACAGCTGCTATTGCACAGCAAATTGCTATCTCTGATGCCAAATTTTGTGAAAACATTTTTGATAAAAAAACAAAACAACCTTTTAGAAACGAAATATTCAATGTTTATCCTGCTCGACCACAAGAAGTACCAAACAATTTACAAAACGAGAAAATCTATAAAATTGAGATGTACAACTATGCACTAAATTTAACCACTACAGCTCTTGTAAATACAACCTCTAAAACCATTGTTTCTGTTACAAATTTTCCAGTTAGTCAGCCCGATATTCCAATTCATTTAAAAAATATTGCCCTTCAAATTGCTATCAATAATCCAGAAGTTATACAAGCTTTGGGCTATAAACCTGAGGGAAAAGAAGCATTAATGGCAAACACTAAAACTGCATTAAACAACACAAAATGTGAACGCAGCTTGCATTTGTGCGTTGCACCCACTTTTATAAAAAACAATAAAGCATTATGGGTAATTGTTGATTTAACTGATTACAAAATTGTAGGTATTCGCTGGACAAATGTTGGCACAACAGAAGCACCTGAAAATAGAATTAGCGAACGAAAACTAAAGTTTGAAAAAATTATGGAGTGTTATTGCAAAAAAGTAACTCACCTTGAAAAGTATAATTGGAAATTAAACTATGTAATTACCACAAGCGATGGTATGCGAATTAGCGAAGTTGCTTACAACGATAAAGTAGTTGTGAACAATGCAAAAATTGTAGATTGGCACGTGGGTTATAGTAATACAGATGGTTTTGGATATAGCGATGCTGTTGGATGTCCAGAGTTTAGCCAAGCAGCTGTTGTAGCAGTATCTGATCCAAGAGTGAGTGATATTATTGAGTCTGGAAAAACCATTGGTTTTGCTTTAGAACAAAATTTTAGTAGCGAGCAGTGGCCTCTACCTTGCAATTATAATTATTTACAAAGATTTGAGTTTTATAATGATGGCAAATTTAGAACTGCTGCCGCAAGTTTAGGCAGAGGTTGTGGTAATAATGGAACTTACAGACCAGTTATTAGAATTGCATTTGCTGGCAATAATAATAGCTTCAGCGAATGGAATAATACTAATTGGAATGTTTGGAATAAAGAACAATGGAAACTACAAAATCCAACAACCACATACACTTCAGAAGGTTATCAATATAAAATATCTAACGAAAAAAGCGAAGGATTTTATATTGAACCCAATAAAGGACAATTTAATGATGGTAGCCGTGGAGACAATGCTTATGTATTTGTAACAAAGCAACATTTTGATAAAGATGAAGGTGAAAAAGATTTAATAACCATTGGACCTTGCTGTAATACTGATTACAAACAAGGACCCGAAAAATTTATTGAGCCTTCGCCAGAAAGCATTATTAATACCGATTTAGTTGTTTGGTATGTACCACAAATGAAAAATGATGATACTAAAGGAATAGAATATTGTTGGGCTGAAAGTTACTTAGAAAATGGAGTGTATAAAACTCGAACTTATCCTTGCATCGGAGGCCCAATGTTTATTCCTATAAAGTCTTTGGAAGCTAGTCGTTAGTCTTTAAATAACAACTAATATTAATTAACCCCAAGACTAATACCCAAAGACAAAAGACTATTATAAAATGAAAAAAATAAACTTATCACTTTTGCTTGTAAGCCTTGTTATCATTACATCTTGTGGCAACAAAATGACAGAAGAAGAGATAGCACAAATAGGCATTTCATCTTGCAGAAAACCTGCGTCATTTATCAAAAAAATAGGATTCGAAGCGAATCGTTCTGCATTTTCTACAACCGAATTAAACACAAAAGGAATTGTTTTAATTCAGTTTCCTAAAACACCAGCAGATACTACTGACAGAAAAGTATTTCAAGATTCTACTTGGAAACAATTTGGTTTTATGGGTTCATTAACTACCGATGAAAATGGAAATCTTTATACAGCTCCAATTCCTATGGTAAATAATTTAGATATACCCATAGCAGAGATGAACAAAATTTTTAAACTAGATAATGTAACAGGCAAATTAGAATTATTTATGAATTTGCCCAAGCCTGATACTTCAGTAACTGATATTGTACCCTTTGGTATATTAGGCATTTATTTTGATTGCCACAGTAAAAAGTTGTATGCAGCAAGTGTATCAGGCAGTACAAGAGATGAAGAAAATGGGGTTATTTATGTAATTGATATTAACACAAAAACAGTTATTGACCAACTAAAAGGTTATGATGCTGCTGGACTTTTTGTAGGGGGCACAACAGGAGAAAAAAGGCTTTATTTTGGTAGCACTAGAAAACCTAATATTTACTCTGTAACCTTAACAAAAGATGGCAAGTTTGATGATACAAAAATAAAAACCGAGTTAACTTTAGACCAACTAGGCCCCAGAGGAAATGATAAGGCAAGAAGAATTAGATATGATAAATATGGTAGTTTAATTGTTTATGGTATTGAGTTTAATTACAGTTTAGCTGCTCAATCTAACAAACCAGAAACTGGCTATCAATTCAATTATAATGAAACCGATAAGAAATGGGAGTTTGTTAAAATACTTCAGTAGTTTTTAAAAAAATAATACCACCAAGTTGCTTACAACATTACATTTGCCAAATTTCTCAATTATGGGCAAAACATTACAAAGCAACGAATCAATCCCCTCAAATAGAAAAAAAATAATTGTTTTAGGTAGTGGACCCAATCGTATTGGTCAGGGTATAGAGTTTGATTATTGCTGTGTTCATGGGCTGCTTGCTATTAAAGAAGCTGGTTATGAGGCAATAATGGTAAACTGTAACCCTGAAACTGTGAGTACAGATTTTGACATTGCTGACAAACTTTATTTTGAGCCAGTATTTTGGGAACATCTTTGGGAAATTATTGAACTTGAAAAACCCTATGGCATTATCGTTCAGCTTGGCGGACAAACTGCACTTAAACTTTCAAAAAAGCTACATCAAAAAGGTATCAAAATCATTGGAACATCATTTGATGATATGGATATTGCAGAAGATAGAGGAAGGTTTAGTGATTTGTTAAAAGAACTTGAAATTCCTTATCCTGATTATGGTACAGCATTTACTGCTGATGAAGCCATTGCTGTTGCTAACAAAGTGGGTTATCCTGTTTTGGTGCGTCCAAGCTATGTTTTAGGTGGACAAAGAATGAGAATCGTTATCAATGATGACGAAGTAGAAGCTGCAGCTGTAAGTATTTTTAAACATATACCTGACAACAAAGTTTTAATTGACCACTTTTTAGATAGATGCCAAGAGGCAGAAGTAGATGCAATTTTTGATGGAGAAAACTTCCACGTAATGGGCGTTATGGAACATATAGAACCAGCAGGTATTCATAGTGGTGATAGCAATGCAGTGTTGCCAGCATTTAACCTCACTCCATTAATTGTAGAAACAATGGAATATTACAGTGAAAAAATTGCAAGAGCATTAAATATAAAGGGCTTAATTAATATACAATTTGCTATTAAAGGTGGTAAGGTTTATGTGATAGAGGCTAACCCAAGAGCTAGTAGAACAACCCCTTTTATAGCAAAAGCTTATGGAATTCCATACTTAAATATTGCTACCAAAGTAATGTTAGATGCTAATAAATTAACTGACTTTACCATTGAGAAAAAACTAGAAGGTTATGCTATAAAAGAACCTGTATTTAGTTTTAACAAATTCCCAGGTGTTAATAAAGAGTTAGGGCCAGAAATGAAAAGCACAGGCGAAGCCATTCGATTTATTAAAGATTTAAGAGACCCCTATTTTAGAAACTTATATAAAGAAAGAAGTATGCACTTAAGTAAATAAATTCATTTATTGAACTCTAGGAATAATATACATCAAATGTGTTTTAATTAATGATAATACGGACTAATCATTAAATAAACCACAGGCCCAGTAACAGCAACATAAAACCATAAAGGCCAGGTAATTTTAGCTAATTTTTTATGTGCAGGAAATTCAGCAATCATAGCCCTATAAGCAGTAAACAATATAAAAGGAAGAATAACTGTTGCTAATGCAATATGTGTTACTAAAATGGCTAAATAAATTATTTTCATTGCTCCCTCTCCACCATATTTTGTATCACCTGCTAAAAGGTGGTGTGCAATGTAGCTAACTAAAAAAAGGATTGAAAGTACCAACGCTCCCATCATTAGCCTTTTGTGTAATAAATATTTTCTTTGCTTTATAGCCACTAAAGCTGCAACCAAACTTATTGCCACTAAAGAGTTGATAATTGCATTTACTAGTGCAAAAATGTGTACATCAAAATCAACTTTAATATCTAGTTTAATTTTGCCAAGTGCTACCACTACAGCAAATACTACAAATGAAAAAATTCCTATTAGCCATTTTGCTTTGATATCGTTCTTTTTTAAAGTTGCTTGTAACATTTGTAAATTTTAAGATTGCAAATGTAAAAGGCATAACCATAGTAGTGTTTTATTATTTAAGTAAAATGTTAAAAATTCATCTCGACTAAACAAGCTTTAGGGTTGGGGCAACATTCTCCTTTTCTTTGCAAGTAAGCAATAGCAACAATTATGTGGTATAGTCTTGGCAAAAAAATTATTCAATACAGAGTTCCTTCTTTAGTAGCACTTTTGTTAATTACTGTTTTTATGGGTTGGAAAGCCAGTAAAATTCAGTTAAGCTATGATAGCAACAAGGCTGTTCCAGAGGATAATATTAAATATGCCGAGTATCAGCAATTTTTAAAGCAGTTTGGTGCCGATAATAATCTTGTTGTAATTGGTATTGAAACAGACAAGTTATTTAGTGAAAAAGTATTTAGAGAATATGCTGCACTACACTCATCATTAGAAAAAATATCAGCTGTAAAAAGTGTGATGTCGATACCCGAAGCTGTAACACTTCTTAAGGATACTATTAATTCAAAATTTATTTCTAAAAAAATATTCAGTGATATCAGTAAACTAGATAGTGAAACTGCTGTTTTTAAAAGTCTGCCTATTTACAAATCACTATTGTACAATCCTGAAACCAATGCTTATGTAATGGGTGTTACTGTTAACAAGGATACAGCGATGAGCAAAAGCAGAACAAGACTGATTAACTCGATTGTAGCAGCTACCGATAAATTTAAACAGGCAACAGGCATTCAACCACATATTAGCGGATTACCATTTATTAGAACCAAAGTTTCGGATAGAATCAAAAATGAAATGAATTATTTTTTGTTTGGTTCTTTGGCATTATCTGCAATAGTGTTATTTCTTTTCTTTCGCTCGTTTGCTGCAACAACTATGAGCCTTGCTGTAGTGGCTATGGGCGTTATATGGAGTTTTGGAACAATGGTTTTGTTTGGTTATAAAATCACATTGTTAACTGCATTAATTCCACCATTAGTGGTTGTAATTGGTGTGCCTAATTGTATCTACTTCTTAAATAAATTTCATAGCTGCTATAAAGAAAGTAATGATAAGCAAGCATCGCTCTATACTATGGTTGGCAAAATGGGGGTGGTTACTTTGTTTTGCAATATTGCTGCTGCTATTGGCTTTGCAGTTTTTGCCTTAACTAAAAGTGCTTTGCTTAAAGAGTTTGGTTATGTTTCGGGTATTAACATTATGGCTTTGTTCTTTATTTCTTTATTATTTATTCCTTCTATACTTAGCTACTTACCTGCTCCTAATGACAAACAAATGCGTTATCTAAATAACAAAATTCTTGAAAAAGTTTTAGTGAAGATTGAACGTTGGGCAATGCATCATTCTAAGTGGGTTTATGCAGTCTCGATAATTGTTTTACTTATTTCTTTGGGGGGTATTTTCAGACTAAAAAAAGAAGGATTTATTGTAGATGATTTGCCCAAGAAAGATGTTATTTATACAGACTTAAAATGGTTTGAAAATAATTTTAAAGGCATAATGCCTTTGGAAATTGTAATTGATAGCAAGAAGAAAAAAGGATTGCAACGCAATATGCAACCTATTGAAAAAATAGAGGAGTTTAGTAATTATATTGATTCAAATCCAAACACAGCAAAGCCTTTAAGTTTTGTGGAAGGATTGAAATTTTCGAGGCAAGCATACTTTGATGGCGATAGTAATAGCTATACTATTCCAAACGGAATGGCTGAAATGGCATTGATGAGCCAGTATATGCAGCCAGATAATAATAGCTCAACAATCAATAAAAAAGGGATTGGTGCATTAATGAATAATTTTATTGACAGTAACAGACAACTTGCAAGAATTTCCGTTAATATGAAAGACATAGGAAGCAAACAACTGCCTTTGCTTATTAGTGACTTTGAAAAAAAAGGAAAGGAAATTTTTGATACAGCTAAATATAATATCACATTCACAGGTAGCAGTGTTACGTTTTTAGAAGGCTCTTCTTTCATCATCAATGGTCTTAAAGAAAGTATTATTTATGCTTTTATACTGATAGCTATTTGTATGTTGTATTTGTTTCGTTCAATGCGAGTTTTAGTCTGCTCTTTAATTCCAAATATTTTCCCTTTAGTTATCACAGCAGGTGTAATGGGTTGGGTTGGTATTTCACTAAAACCATCTACAGTATTAATTTTTAGCGTGGCATTAGGAATTGTAATTGACGTAACCATTAGGTTTTTAGTTAACTACAGACAAGAATTGGAGCATTATAATAATAACGTTCAAGCCACTTTAATACAAACTATAAAACACACTGGTCTTAGTATTATTTATACATCATTAGTATTAATTACAGGATTCATTATTTTTTGTTTTAGCAGTTTTGGAGGTACACAAGCTATAGGATGGCTTACATCACTAACACTTATTGTGGGAACAATTACTAACTTAGTTTTGTTACCCGTGTTGATGTTAGG
The DNA here is from genome assembly GCA_049241265.1 of Chitinophagaceae bacterium. Classification (GTDB taxonomy): domain Bacteria; phylum Bacteroidota; class Bacteroidia; order Chitinophagales; family Chitinophagaceae; genus CAIVPM01. Next base: position 2,935 of record JBMLRA010000289.1, on the reverse strand, counting down.
AATAATGAAAAAGAAAACTAATTAATTATGATTTTAGTTACTGGTGCTACAGGTCTAGTAGGTTCTCATTTAATTAAAGAATTATCTGGCAAAGGAGAGCCTGTTGTTGCACTTTACAATAAAACAAAACCATCTGCAGATTTAGAAACCCTAGCTACTTGGAAACAAGTAGATATTTTAGATATCACAGCTATAGAAGATACAATGCAGGACATTCAACAAGTATATCATTGTGCAGCAATAGTTTCTTTTAATCCCAAAGAAAAAACTTTGTTACACCAGTTTAATATTCAGGGAACCGCCAATATTGTAAATGCTTGTATCAATGCAAATGTTGACAAACTAGTTCACGTTAGCTCAGTTGCTTCATTAGGAAGAATAAGAAATGGACAGAAAGTAAATGAAGCGATGAACTGGACAGAAGAAACTAGCAATAGTGAATATGGAAAGTCAAAATTTCTATCTGAGATGGAAGTGTGGCGTGGCATTGGCGAAGGATTGAATGCAGTAATTGTGAATCCAAGTATTATTTTAGGAGCAGGTAATTGGGAATCGGGCTCAACAGGAATTTTTAAAACTGCTTATGATGAATTTCCTTGGTATACAAATGGCTCAAGTGGATTTGTTGATGTAGTTGATGTTACAAAAGCAATGGTGATGCTGATGAATTCTACTGTAACTAATGAGCGATTTATACTAAGTGGATGGAATCTACCATACAGAAGTGTTTTTGATGCAATAGCAACTAGTTTTAACAAGAAGAAACCAACAAAACAAGTCACTCCTTTATTAGCTGCAATTGTGTGGAGAATTGAAAAGTTGAAAAGTATCTTCTCTGGAAAAACTCCATTGCTTACAAAAGAAACTGCAGCTACTGCTCAAACTACAATTGAATATGATTCAAGTAAATTGCTGAAACATTTGCCTGATTTTGTTTATTCAAATTTTGAAAATGCTATTCAAAGAATTTGTGGTGAGTTGAAAATTAAATATCAACTTAAATAAATTAACCCATCATTTTTTTCCAAAGTTCAGGAATACGTTTTACCCAAACCATTTCTCGTTTTTTATCTCCAAAATTTATTGCTGGCGTTCCCCAGTAAACAGCATTGCCTTCAATATTTCCAACTACTCCACTCTGTCCCATAACAACAGCACCACTACCAATGGTGATTGTTTTATTTACGCCCACCTGTCCCCAAAGTGTTACACCATCTTCAATAACAGTTGCACCCGCAACGCCAACCTGTGCAGCAAACAAACAGTTTTTACCAACCGACACATCGTGACCAATGTGCACCTGATTATCCATAATAGTGCCCTTACCAATTCTTGTTTCAGCAGTAACACCTCTATCAATGGTGCAGCCAGAGCCTATTTCAACATTATCTTCAATAACAACATTGCCACAACTTTTCATTCTTTTATACCATACATCTCTATTCTTTTTTGTGTTATAATAAAACGCATCGCTACCAATAACAGTTCCACTTTGTATAACAACATTATCGCCAATAACAGTATAATCTAATATTGAAACATTGGGATGAATCACACAATTTTTCCCTATTACAACCTCGTTACCGATAAAACTATTTGGCATAATCACAGAGCCTTCTCCAATAATTACAGTATCACTAATTGCTTTTGTTGATGGTTTAAATAGTCTGTATGTTTCAACAATTTTCAAGTATGCTTCAAATGGCTCTGCTGTAAATAATAGTGTTTTACCAGACGGAATTGTAACATCTTGATTATTGATAATAATCACTGTGGCTGCACTGTTCAGGCATTTATCGTAATACTTTGGATGATCAACAAAACAAATATCACCACTTTCAACTTTATGTATTTCGTTAATGCCTGTTGCTATATTATTACTATTACCAATAACAGTTGCATTAATTAATTCGGCTAACGATGCCATTGAAAGTGGGGAAGAAAATTTCATATTAAAAATTAAGACTACAAAAATAAAAGAAGATTGATAGCATACTTTATTTTATTTAAATTAAATATTATTACAAGAACATAATATTACACAACCCTTTATTCATAAATGTTTCAGAGGATTTAATTTAAAAAACAAATGAGCTGTTAATTTGTTGTAAAGCTGTTTTGTGAATAATACTATTGACACTATTCACATTTTATTTTTTTATGTGCATAAAATTTTTGCAGTAATTTTTTGTAGTAGTTATAAACTGTTTTAATATTGTGATGGGAATGAATAATTCCCGTACTTACTAACCCATCCATATATAAAGCTTCACATTTTTGTGAGGCTTTTTTGTTGCAGTTAATCAACAAATTCATTCCTTTGTAATACTTACAAACAAAGCATTTGAAGACCCATAATTATTATATTGTTTATAAACCTTTTCAAGTATTATCTCAATTTTCAAAAGAAGGCGATAAGAAAACTCTTGCAGATTTTTTTGATGTAGAGAAAGATGTTTATCCTGTTGGAAGACTGGATTATGATAGTGAGGGTTTATTAATTTTAACGAATGACAAACAATTAAACCATCGCTTGCTAAATCCAATATTCAAACATCAAAAAGAGTATTGGGCACAGGTTGATGGTGCTATTACAAATGACGCTATAAAGCAGTTAGAAAAAGGTGTATTAATTAATGTTGATGGAAAGCAATATCAAACAAAACCAGCCACAGCAAAGCTCTTGATTGAACCAAATGTTTGTGAACGAAACCCTCCCATCAGATTTAGAAAAGACATACCAACCAGTTGGATTAGTTTAATAATCAGTGAAGGTAAAAACAGGCAAGTACGTAAAATGACTGCGGCTGTTGGGTTTCCAACTTTACGATTAATTAGAAACAGCATTGAAAATATCTCACTAAAAAATATGAAACCTGCTGATATGATTCAACTTTCAAAAGCATCGTTATTTAAAAAATTGTTCAATGAATAA
>JBMLRA010000288.1:0-1481 GCA_049241265.1 Chitinophagaceae bacterium | reverse complement strand
AAACTCTAATACCATTGCACCCGTAACTTTAGTAAGTGCCAATGCCAATTTAAGTGGATTAATAACTACACCAACCACAACACTTACACCAACATTTACAGCAAACACAATTGCATATACAACAACAGTAGCCAATTCAACAACTACTATAACAGTTACCCCAACAAGAGAACAAGCCAATGCCAGTATTGAAGTAAGGGTAAATGGAGGAGCTTATGCAGCAGTAACTAGTGGCAGTGCCAGTGGAAATTTATCTTTAAATGTAGGAACAAATACAATAGATGTAAGAGTTACAGCACAAGATGGTACTACTATTAAAACGTATAGTTTAACAGTTAATAGAGCAGCTCCTTCTTGCATACCTACAAGCAGTACTTTCACAATATTAGCTTGTGGTAGTTATACTTGGGTTGCTAATGGTAGTAAAGTATATACTGCAAGTAACAACATAGATACTATTAAATTAGTAAATGCAGGAGGCTGCGATAGTATTATAAGACTTAATTTAACTATAAATGTTGCTACAACTAGCACCAATAGTCTTACCATTTGTTCAAACCAATTGCCTTATACTTGGAATGGTTTAACGTTTACAGCAGCAGGAACACAAACAAGGACTGGCTTAGTAAATAGCAAAGGTTGTGATAGTAGTGCAACATTAATATTAACAGTAAACCCTACAACAAGTAGTAATAACGCCTTAACTATCTGTTCAAACCAATTGCCTTTTGTATGGAATGGATTAACATTTACAACTGCTGGTACACAAACAAGAACAGGATTGGTAAATAGCAGAGGTTGCGATAGTAGTGCTACACTTACTTTAACAGTAAATGCAACTACAAGTAGCACCAATTCTTTAACCATTTGCTCTAATCAATTACCTTATACTTGGAATGGTTTAACGTTTACAGCAGCAGGAACACAAACAAGAACAGGATTGGTAAATAGCAGGGGTTGTGATAGTAGTGCAACTTTAACATTAACAGTAAATAATACAATAAGTAGTAATAATGCTTTAACAATTTGCCCTAGTCAATTACCTTATGTATGGAATGGATTAACCTTTACAGCAGCAGGTACACAAACCAGAACAGGCTTAGTAAGTAGTAAGGGTTGCGATAGTAGTGCAACATTAACCTTAACGGTTAGTGCTACAATAAGCAGTACAAATAGCCTTTCAATTTGTCCTAACCAATTACCTTTTGTATGGAATGGTTTAACATTTACAGCAGGAGGTACACAAACAAGAACAGGTTTAATAAGTAGTGGAGGATGTGATAGTAGTGCAACATTGATATTAACCGTAAATCCAAATACAAGTAGTATCAATAATCTTACCATCTGTTCAAATCAATTGCCTTATACTTGGAATGGTTTAACGTTTACAGCAGCAGGAACACAAACAAGGACTGGCTTAGTAAATAGCAAAGGTTGTGATAGTAGTGCAACATTAATATTAACAGTAAACCCTACAACAA
>JBMLRA010000287.1:0-1361 GCA_049241265.1 Chitinophagaceae bacterium | reverse complement strand
ATTGATGGTGATACTTACCAAATGCTTCAAGGGAAACGAATTTTTACAGTAAGACTTTTGAATATAGATGCACCTGAAACAAAACAAAGTTTTGGTGAAGCTGCAAAAGATAGTGTAAGCAAATTGATACTTGGTAAAACTGTAGGAATTGAAGTTGTAAAACTAGATAAGTATAAAAGAACTTTAGCAAACTTGAGCATTAACGGCAAAGCATTAGACAGCATTTTAATAACAAATGGATGGGCTTGGTATTACAAAGAATATAGCTTAAAAAACTCGTTGGAATTGCTTCAAAACAAAGCAATTAGTAAGCGTTTAGGGCTTTGGAAATGTGGAGCAAGCAAAGTGTGTCAGCCTTCTGTTTTTAGAAGCTTAAATGCAAAAAACAGGGCAAAATATTGTAATGCTTGTATTAACTAATTATTCATTCAAAATCAAAAAATAAAGTAAAATGGCAACACAAAAAGGAATTTTAAAATTAGAAGGTACTATTGGAGGTATTACCTTTTACAAAAGCCAAGATGGCTATTTAGCAAGAGAAAAAGGTGGTGTAAGTGCAGAAAGAATTGCTACAGACCCAAACTTTCAAAGAACTAGAGAAAATGGCTCTGAATTTGGAGCAGCTGGCAAGGCAGGAAAATTACTAAGAGATTCTCTTAGGGTTATCTTGCAGAATTCAAGTGACAACAGAATGGTAAGCAGACTTACCAAAAGAATGGTTGAAGTAATTAAGGCAGATGTAACCAGTACTAGAGGGCAAAGAAATGTTATTGATGGTGAAGCTGAATTGTTAGAAGGCTTTGAATTTAACATTAATGCAAAATTGGGTAATACTTTATATGCCCCTTATACCCAAACAATTGATAGGGTTTTAGGAGCATTAAATGTTTCGATACCTGCTTTTGTACCAGCAGATATGATTGCTGCACCTGGTGGAACAACTCATTTTAAAATTGTATCGAGTGGCGTAGCCATAGACTTTGAAAATGAAAGTTTTACAATGGATTCAAAAGCAAGTGCTGTAATAGCTTGGGATAATACTGCAACTACGATTATTAACTTAAACAATGCCCTTGCAGCCAATAGCACACATCCATTGTTTTTGGTATTAGGTGTAGAATTTTTTCAGGAAGTAAATGGTGTAAAATATCCATTAAAAAATGGTGCATACAATGCACTTTCAATTGTTAAAGTTGATGGGGTTTAAAGGAATATTGGATTGGATTTTAAAAGTAGCAACTTTAAAAGTTGCTACTTTTTTTTTGCCCCTTAAAAGGGCAATGCTGAAAGCTGGCGACGACCAGAAGGATAAACGAAAACAAACCAACCAATGGAAGCCAAATGATAGGCACGAACCCCAA
>JBMLRA010000286.1:0-1780 GCA_049241265.1 Chitinophagaceae bacterium | reverse complement strand
AAAAAGAGGCTGTCTTAAAAGTAATTTTTAGTCAGCCTCTTTTTTTATGGAGTGCGGTATAAAAAGTTTTGTTTTTTGTTGTATAGGCTGTTGTATGGTATTTCATTTTAAAACTTATGATTTTGTAGCTTTTAAGCTACATTTTTTGCATTTACAGCTACTTTTTTGCGTAGATTTTGTGCTAAGAACACTAACCCTGCTTCTACGTTTACTTTGATTAGTCCTCGTAGCATAAATCTTTTATAATTGTGATTGTTTTTGACGTTTCCAAACATTGGTTCAACATCCCAACATCGCTTTTTTCTGTGCACTATTCCTTGCTCTGATTGTAGATTTTCTTTGGCTTGTTGTTTATGTTGGTTGAGGTGGTGATTGATGCTGATGATTCTATTTCCTTTTGATTTATGACACATTCCATTTAAGGGGCAATTATTGCAATTTTTGGCTTGATAATTTGTTATAGTTTGCTTGAACCCTGTACTGGTTTTTTGTTTGTAAGTTCCTATGTTCATCATTCTTTGACCCATTGGGCATACATAATAATCTTCTTCTTTATTGTAAAATAATTTATCGGCTGCAAATGGTTTTTTGCTTTGTATATTGTCGTTTTGTTCTCTATCAAACTGATTGTACTTTACAAAAGCTGCTACTTTATTTTCTGATAGATAGCTGTAGTTTTCTTCACTACCATAGCCTGCATCTGCTGTTATTATTTGGGGTAATGTGTTGTAATTTTTTTTATAGTCTTCTAAGTGGTTAATTAATGTATTGGTATCTGTAGTGTTTTGATGGAGTGTATAGTTTACAACAAATTGATTGTTGGTGGAGGCTTGTACATTGTAGGCTGGTTTTAATTGACCATTCTTCATATGGTCTTCTTTCATTCTCATAAAAGTTGCATCTGTATCTGTGGTGCTGTAACTATTTCTATCGTCTCCTATTATGGCTTGTTGCTTATCATACTTGTCTAAGTTTTTCTCATAGTTTTTTTTTACATAGTTCAGCTTTTGTTTAAAGGTTTTACTTACTGGTTGGTCTTTAATAGCTGCATCTATTTGGGCTATTACTGTTTTTACTTTTTCTTGGTCGATGGCTGTAAAATCAGTAGGTGTAGTGTCTTGTAAATCTTTAGCTGCAACGCTTTGTGCATAATTCCACATAGCTTCTAACTGCTTACCCATTTTCTCTTTGTTGGTCTTTATACCATTGCCCCAAACAAAAGTATATCGATTGGCATTGGCTTCTATTTTAGTGCCATCGGTATAAATGTCTTTAATGCTTAATAATCCTTCTTCTGCTAATAGTAAAACAACTTGTGTGAAGATTTCTTTTAATGGTTTTTGAAGCTTTACACTTCTAAATGTATTAATGGTATTGTGGTCTGGAGTATTCATAGCTGCTAACCACATAAAGTGAATATTGCTTTTGCAGGCTTCCTCTAATTTGCGACTGCTATATACATTGTTCATGTAACCATAAACTATAACCTTTAGCAACATCAATGGATGATAGCTGCTTGTGCCGCCTCCTGCATAAGCTCCTAACAATGGCTGAATATTAATTTTTTCAATTACTGCATTTAATACTCTTGAAGGATGATTCGATGGAATGAGCTCATCTAAACTAGGTGGAAGAATCAGCGGCTGATTGAAAAAATAATCTTTAAATACGGGTTGCTTCTTCATACATAAATAACGTATGAAAATGATTTATGTTAGAGCAATTAAGTAATATACTTTTCCACAAATAAATAAAAGGCTGCCCTTTTAAGACAGCCTCT
>JBMLRA010000285.1:3310-14031 GCA_049241265.1 Chitinophagaceae bacterium | reverse complement strand
CAAACTCCATATCAATAAAAATTTAAGTTGCAAATGTAAGCTAACAGGCGTTAGTTTTAAAATTAAATTATTGTTCTATTTGGTGTTTCATTTTTATAAAAGAAATTTTGTCTATCTAGAGAATAAATAATTAAGTTAACCAGTTCCTCATCAATTTTTCTCCATTGGGAGTCATTATGCTTTCAGGATGAAATTGAATTCCAGTAATATCTAGAGTTTTATGTTGTAAAGCCATAATGTTTCCTTTATTATCTTTTGCAGTAACCAATAGTTCACCAGGCAAATTTTCAGTATCAACTACCCAACTATGATAACGACCTACCAACATTGGCATTTCAATGTCGTCAAAAAGTAAACTATTAGAATTACATAATTGAATACTTGTTGCAACACCGTGATAAACTGTTTCTAAATTCTTGAGTGATGCTCCAAATGCTAAAGCAATTGCTTGGTGCCCCAAACAAACACCTAGTATGCTTTTTGTGTGTTTAAATTCTTCAATTACTTGCATCATTTTGCCAGCATTTTCAGGCAATCCATGGCCTGGCGATAAAATTATTTTATCGAACGTTTGTATTTGTTCTAATTCAAATTCATCGTTTAAAAACACAGTAACATTCTTGTTAGTAATCTTTTCAATCAGATGTACAAGATTGTAAGTAAATGAATCGTAATTATCTATAATAACAATCTTAGTATTTGCGAAATCGGTTATAAATTTCATTAAATGTTAAAATAAATGCAAATACAAAATAACAATGAGTTGGCTATTGCATTTTAGTTTTCTTTTGCAAAGTTTAGAATTTGAATTGGTTTTAAGATATTATCTATCATTATGAAACACATCTATGCAAGAAATTATTAAGGTAAATAGTCTTTGTAAAACTTTTGGCAAACTTAATGCTGTGAATGATTTATCATTTACAGTGAATCAAGGCGATGTTTATGGTTTTTTAGGACAAAATGGTGCTGGCAAAAGCACTACAATAAGAATGTTGCTTACGCTTATAGCCCCAAGTTCTGGTACTATTGAATTGTTTGGCAAACCTCTTTCTAGCAATAGAAAAGAAATTCTTTCTCAAATTGGTGCAATGATTGAAAGACCAGATTTATACAAATATCTTTCAGCTTACGATAATTTAAAAATATTTGCAAAGCTAAGTGGGATAAAGGTTACAGAACAATTACTAATGAACCAGCTTGAAATAGTGGGCTTGGCAAACAGAGCTAAAGACAAGGTAAAAGGTTTTTCTCAAGGTATGAAACAAAGACTAGGAATTGCTATTGCTTTAATACACAATCCATCCTTGGTAATACTAGATGAACCTACAAATGGATTAGACCCACAGGGTATTGCAGACATTAGAAATTTGATTAAGAATTTAAGTGTTGAACAAAATAAAACTGTTGTTGTTTCATCACATTTACTAAGTGAAATTGAACAAATTGCTACCAGAATTTTAATTATAGACAAAGGCAAAAAAATAATTGAAGGCACAAAACAAGAACTACTAGACCCAAATCAAACTGTTGTTGAAATTGAAACTACCGATAATAACAAATGCTATCAATTGCTTTCAAAATCTAACTGGAGCAATCATTTACAACCTTTCACTAACAATATTATTTCACTAACATTACATAAAAATCAAATTCCAGAACTGCATCGTAATTTGGTAGCAATGGATATTGATATTTATTCCTTACAACAAAGACACAGTTTAGAAGATTATTTTTTAAAAGTTACAAGTGGCAATTATGTATAAATTATTTCAGGTAGAGTTATATAAAATATTTCGTCGTCCACGAACTTATTTATCATTCGCTGGTATTGGAATTTTCATAGTTATTATTCAACTTGGGCTAAAAGTTGATGGAAAAGAATTGATAGAATTTGTGTTGGGAGATTTATCAAATTCATTTCAATTTGATGGTAAAATGCTAAATGGATATTTCGTTTGCTATGTTTTACTACAATCACTTCTAGTTCACGTACCACTATTAATTGCATTAATTGCAGGAGATATGATAAGTGGTGAAGCAGGGATGGGAACCTTGCGTTTATTACTTTCTAAACCAATTTCTAGAACACAGTTTGTTTTGGCAAAGTTCTTTGCTGCGATGATTTACACCTTATTATTATTAGTTTGGGTTGCCTTTTTATCCCTATTTGTAAGTATGTTTATTTTTGGAACAGATGATATGATTTTGCTAAAAAATACACATCTCGTACAAATAGCAGAGAACGATATTTTTTGGAGATACATTTGTGCATTTTTCTTTGCAGCTATTGCAATGACAACAGTTGCAGCACTTGCCTTTTTTCTTTCTCAATTCTCCGAAAACTCTTTAGGACCAATAGTTGCAACAATGCTTATCATTATCATTCTCACAATCTTTAGCACAATGAGTATTCCAATATTTAATAAAATAAAGCCATATATGTTTACTACACATATGGTTGCTTGGAAAGAATTTTTTGATGTAAAAGTTGATGAAAACAATGTGAACATTGCTGGCTCAATTGCACGTCCTGAAAAGATTACAAACTCTGTAATAGTACTAATTATACATATTATTGGCTTTGTTTCATTATCGGTTTATACACTTAGAAAAAAAGATATACTTAGTTAGTGAATAGGAAATTGTAAATGGTAGTTTAAAGACAAAATATGAAAAAAATATTAATAGCCTTATTGTGTTTAATGTTATTAAACACAAATTTAATTGCACAAAACGCAGACGAATTAGTAAAGAAAGTTAGAGCAAAACTAGAGCAAGTAAACGACTATGTTGCTGAAGCAAAATTAAGAACAGATGTAGCATTTATTAAAGCCCCTGTTGGGAGAGTAAAAGTATATTTTCAAAAGCCTAATAAATTAAAAATCATTAAAGAAAAAGGCATTTCAATTTTGCCTAAAGGTGGCGTTAGCATTAACTCTTCATCTGTTTTGGGAATGACAAATTATACTGCTATTGACGCAGGAGAAGCAGTGGTAAATGGCATTAAAACCAAGATGATTAAACTATTGCCATTAGATGAGAATAGCGATGTAGTTATTACAACTTTATATATTGATGAGGCTTCTTTGCTCATTAGAAAATCTGCAACTACCACAAAAGAAAATGGCAGTTTTGAAATGGAAATGTTTTATACAAATTACAAAAATTTAGGATTGCCCGATAAGATGGTTTTTAGCTTTAATGTAAAGGATTATAAAATCCCTAAAGGTGTTACATTAGAATTTGATGATGAGATTAAGCCAGAAGACAGAGAAAAAATGAAGAAGAAAAAAGGTAAAGTAGAATTTTTATATACCAATTACATTATCAATAAAGGCATTGATGCTGCTGTATTCAAAAACTAATTCTTTTATATTTGATTCTGCTAAAGAATTTGAATATGATAACAGAAAAACTGTTGCAGTTTATATGGCAATTTCAATACTACAACAAGATATCTCTGCAAACAGAAAATTGCGAGGACTTGCAGATAATACAAGTTGGCAATCTCAATACAAATCAAGGGCCTGACTTTTTAAATGCTTCTATCAAAATCAATAATATCACTTTAGCTGGTAATATTGAAGTTCATACAAAAGCATCTCATTGGAATCAACACAATCATTCTACAGATAAAAATTATAAGAACATTATTCTGCACATTGTTTGGGAAAATGATGTTCAAATTGTTGATGATAGAAATAATGCAATTCCAACTTTAGTACTCCAAAACTTAGTACCCAAATTACTTTTAGAAAGGTATGAAACCTTAATGAAAGAAGTTAGTACACTACCTTGTACTAAATTTTTACCGGCTTTAAGTGAAATTGGATGGATTGCTTGGAAAGAAAGGTTAGCCACAGAAAGATTAATAGCAAAAAGTGAAATTATTATTGCACAATTTGCAGAAAATAACAATAATTGGGAAGAAACTTTTTGGCATTTTTTGGCATATAATTTTGGGTTAAAAGTGAATGCAGTTTTCTTTAAACAAATTGCTGAAACAATTGCTATTACTACACTTGCAAAACACAAAAATCAAATTTATCAATTAGAAGCAATGCTTTTAGGGCAAGCCAATTTATTGAATGAAGATTTTACAAATGATTATCCTATTTTACTAAAAAAAGAGTACCAGTTTTTAAAGAAAAAATTTTCATTGAAGCCCATAGAAGGTTCAGTATTTTTTTTAAGAATGAGACCTGCTAATTTTCCTACTATCAGACTTGCTCAACTTGCTATGCTGATATCAACCTCAAGTCATCTATTTTCAAAAATCAAAGAAGTAAAATCGATAAAGGAACTACAAAATCTATTCAATATTACTTGCAACGATTATTGGCATTATCATTATACCTTAACTGACATACCTACTGAATACGAACCCAAAAAAATAGGCAAACAAATGATTGATAATATCATCATTAATACCATTGTACCAATTGTTTTTGCTTATGGACATTACTCTAAAGAAGATGACTTTAAAGCAAAAGCTATGAATTGGCTGCAAGAGCTAAAACCTGAAAAGAATAACATTACAAAAAATTGGGAAGCCTTGCAAATTGAACATTCATCTGCATTTGACTCTCAAGCACTCATTGAACTAAACAACAATTATTGCAATAAAAAAATGTGTTTACAGTGTGCTGTTGGTAATAAAATACTTAAAGGAAATATCTAATAATCGTTAGCTGGGCTATAAAAAAGTAGAAATAATTGGGCAAATATTGTAATCCAAAATATGAGTGAACAAAAATTATTTTTACGCATATACTCACGTCTTTCTTTGTCTGCTCCACAATTTTTAATCATAATTTTAGGAGCCCAATGAAAGAAATCCATAATAAATTCCGTAACGCTCTTATGTTTTTCTATTCTTAAGTAATAGAAGATTTTAACAACTAAACAGGTTACAGTTATTGTAAAAATAATCAACCGCATTTCGGTTATTGTAAAGTATTTTAACATACAAAAGTTTAAATTAGTAATAAAATAGCTTTAACAATCGATACGCAAAAATAATGATTTACAGCAACTTAAAAAAGTTAGCAATTCTTTCTTATAGTGAATTACTTATTCTCTTCAACTCAATTTCAGCTATTTTAGCTATGTAGTTAAGATTAATTAAACGAAATCCACTGTCTTCAAAGCTTTTTTGGGCTTCACGCAATTCAATAATTGTAGCTTGTCCCAATTGAAATTTCTGCATCACTAATTCAAGTAAATCTTGCGAAAGCTTGTAAGTATTTTGCTGTGTTTTTATTTGTTCTAATGCAGTTGTATATGATTGAAATATTTTATATATCTGTGTTTGGTATGCCTCTACTGCTTTTTGTTTTTGTGTCTTTGCAATGGTAGTGCTAATGTTTGCAATAGCTTCTTGTCGTTTGATATTACCACTATTGTAGATAGGAATACTTAAACTTAATCCTAGAAAAGGACCATAAGATTGATTAAGCAAAAGTTGCCCAGCATCAGATTGTGTTCTGCCAAAATTCAAGCCTGTATTGGCTCTTATACTTGGCATTCCTAGTGTTTTGGTTTCTTTTTCAATTAAGACGTTTATTTTAATTTGATTTTCTAATGCAAGAATATCAGCATTTTGTTGCAAACTGTTTGCAATGTTTTCAAACTTTATATCATTACTTGCTACAATCGTATCTGTGATAATAATGGTGCTATCAGCTTTCAATGCCAGCAGATTCAGTAAATCTGTTTTACCTTGTTTAATTATCAATTCTTGCGATTCATAATCTTGTTTCTTGGTATTTAAATCGATTTTTATTTGGAATAAATCTGCATTATTTGCTAAGCCTATCTCTTTTTTAACTTCTATTAATTCAAGTTGTTTTTGAGAAACAGCTATACTTTGCTGCAAGGTTCTAAGATAATTTTGCTGCTTTACAATATCAAAATATTTCAACATCACGGCTGCAATAGTATTTTGAATTTGTGCATTCAATTGTTGCTGATTTTGCTTTTGTAGTTCTTCCAATCTTCTTTTAGTTGTAACAACTCTATAGCCATTAAACAGTAGTATTGAGCCTGTAATATTACCACTTAAATTATTGGTATATGCTCCATCTTTTTTGATTTCTGTTCCTGTATTTAACTTTTGGCTAATGTTAGTGATGGCTTCTTGGTCAGATATGTTAGCAGCAACAGTTGGCAAGCCACCTGCTATACCAATATTATTATTGAGTTTACTTATGGCAAGATTATTATTTGCAATTTCAATATCATAATTTTTCTTTAATGCGATATTAATGGCATCTCTTAAAAATAATTGTTGAGCAGAAATTGCTATTGGGAAAAGCAGTATAAAAAATATAAAAAATCTTTGCATTGTTTTAAATTTAATCAGAAATGGTGGTTGGTTTAGCCTGATGCTTCCCGCTAATAAAAGTATAGATTGCTGGTATTACAAACAATGTTAAAATCAATGAAAAGATGATACCACCAACAATTACAATACCCAATGGGATTCTACTAGTACTAGCATCACCAAGGCTTAATGCTATTGGCAAAGCACCCAAAGCTGTTGCTAAACTCGTCATTAAAATAGGTCTCAATCGTTGGGTTGCTGCTTCAATAACAGCCTGTTTTTTATTCATTCCAAAAACACGTTTTTGATTGGCGAATTCAACAATTAGAATTCCATTTTTTGTAACCAAGCCTATCAACATAATCATTCCTATTTGTGAAAAAATATTAATAGTTTGATTAAATAAGTATAAGCTTAACAATGCTCCTGCAAGTGCCAAAGGCACTGTAAGCATAATAACAAATGGGTCTTTAAAACTTTCAAATTGTGCAGAAAGAACAAGATAAATTAATATTAATGCCAAACCAAAAGCAAAGGATGTATTACTGCTGCTTTCAGCGAAATCTCTCGATGCACCACCTAAAGATGTTTGAAAACTACTATCTAATAATCGGTTTGCAATAGCTTGCATTGCTTTAACTCCATCGCCAATAGTTTTGCCTTCTGCCAAAGATGCTTGAATGGTTGCTGCTTTAAAACGATTATAGTGATATAAAGTTGGTGGATTAGAACTTTCTTTAAATAAAACTACTGAACTTAATGGAATTGATTCTCCCCTATTATTTCTAACATATAATCCTGAAATATCTTGTGGTGCTTGTCTATCCTTGTATTCAACTTGCGAAATAACTTGATACTGTTTACCATTCATTAAAAAATAAGCTAATCTTCTGCCACTAAAAGCACTCTGTACTACATCTGCAATATCAGCTGTACTTAAGCCTAAATCTTTTGCTTTCATCCTGTCAATGCTTAATTGCAATTCTGGTTTATTGAACTTTAAATTCACATCAACATTGCCAAAAGTTTTGTCTTTCTTGGCTTCCTCCAAAAACTTGGGAATGATATTTTGTAGCTTAGCAAAATTTAAGTTTTGTAAAATGAACTGAATTGGCAATGCCCCTTTTGACCCCAAACCAACTGATATTGTTTGTTCTTCAACAGGAAAAATTTTTACTTGATTATATCTGCCTAGTTTCTTTCCAATCTCTTTTGCAATCTCTGTTTGTGATTTTATTCTTTTGTTTGGATCTATTAATCCTAATCTTGCAAGACCAGTATTTACGCCAGTTCCTCCAAATCCTGGTACAGCTGCAAAAGTGAAATCTCTTTCAGCAATTGAGTCATATAAATAGTTTGAGAGTTTTTCTCCAGCTTCAAGCATATACCCATAGCTAGCACCTTCGGGTCCTGAAATTTGAAAACGAATACTGCTTTTATCCTCAAGTGGTGCAAGTTCTGTTTGTAAATTATTGTATAAAAAATAAATCAAAACTCCACAAGCAGCAATTAATACCCAAGC
The DNA here is from genome assembly GCA_049241265.1 of Chitinophagaceae bacterium. Lineage (GTDB taxonomy): Bacteria > Bacteroidota > Bacteroidia > Chitinophagales > Chitinophagaceae > CAIVPM01. The sequence continues at coordinate 6,181 of JBMLRA010000285.1, read as the reverse complement.
AGCCCATCTTATTTTTATAAAGCCTTTAAGTAGTCGATTATAACCATTTTCCATTCCTCTAAAAAATGGTTCTGTTTTTTCATAAAATCTACCGTGACCTGCGTCCTTTCTATTTAAAACAACATTTAAAACAGGGGTAATAGTTAAAGAAACCAATGCAGAAATAAGTACAGCAGCAGCAACTGTTACGCCAAATTCTCTAAACAAACTTCCCACAAAACCCTGTAGAAAAACAACAGGAATGAACACTACAGCTAGTGTGATTGATGTTGAAATAACTGCAAAAAAAATTTCTTTACTTCCTTCCAAAGCTGCTTTTTGAATAGACAATCCTTCCTCTAATTTTCTAAAAATATTTTCTGTAACAACAATCCCATCATCTACCACCAAACCTGTTGCCAACACAATACCTAGCAATGTGAGTACATTTACACTAAAGCCACATAAGTACATTATAAAGAAAGTTGCAACTAGTGAAATGGGAATATCAATTAACGGACGAATTGCAATTAATATATTTCTGAAAAAGAAGAAAATTACTAAAACTACAAGGGTAAAAGAGATAAGCAAAGTCTCCTCAACTTCTTTTATACTTCGCCTAACATTTTTTGTAACGTCAATTAATGTGGTTAATTCTATATCGTTTTTTTGTGTTTTTTTTAATGCGTCAATTCTTTTATAAAACTCATCGGCAATATGAATATAATTGGCCCCTGGTTGTGGTGTAATATTTAATCCCACTGCATTTACTCCATTTAAACGCCAACTAAACTCATCGTTTTCTGGTCCAATTTCTACTTTAGCAACATCTTTTAGGCGAATCATTCCTGTGTTATTTTCAACAAGAATTAGATTATTAAAGTCATCTTCTGTAACTAATTTGCCCAATGCACGAATGGTCATTTCTGTTTTTGTACCATACAATTTACCAGATGGAATTTCAACATTTTCTTTTTCAAGAGCCACTTTAATATCGGTAAAGGCAATATTATAAGCATTCATTTTATCTGGATTCAACCATATACGCATTGATGGTCTTTTTTGTCCAAGAATATTTACTGCACTCACTTCTGGAATTGTTTGAAGTTGTTCTTGTAGAACATTTTCAGCATAATCACTTAATTCCATTAAACTCTTGGTTCTACTTTGAACACCCATTAAAATAATGAAGTCGCTATTAGCATCACTTTTGGTAACAACTGGTGGAGCATCTATATCTTGAGGCAAATTTTTAACAGCTTGACCAACTTTATCTCTAACATCGTTAGCAGCAGACTCCAAATTTTCACCCACATTAAATTCTACTACAATATTGCTTCTGCCTACACTGCTTGACGAAGTAATAGTCTTAATTCCTGGAATACCGTTAATAACTTTTTCAATGGGTTCCGTAACTTGACTTTCGATAATATCAGCATTAGCTCCAGTATAAGTGGTAGCAACTGTTATAGTAGGTGGGTCTATTGCTGGGTATTCACGAACCGATAAATAGTTGTAGCCAATAACGCCAAACAATACAATTGCAATGTTTAAAACTGTTGCAAATACAGGGCGTTTTAAAGAAAACTCAGATATATTCATTTTTTGAATTGAAAATTAAAAAGTAAAAAACTTAACTATAGCTACTAGCATTAGTTTTCTATAATCTTTTTCACTTTTACAGGCGAATTATTTCTAACAAATAAAACACCCGTTATAACAACAGTATCACCAACATTAATCCCTTTGGTAATTTCAACTGAAGATGCTGTTCTTAATCCAGTTTCGATTGGTACATATTTCCCTTTTCCATCTTTTACAATAACAACTTTTTTAGAGTCAGCATCAGGAATAATTGCATTGGTAGGAATCATTATACTTTTATTATTGTCCCCTGCTTGAATAAGAATTTTTACAAAAGAGCCCACCTGCAATTTCCCATCTTGTAATATAGCCCTTACTTTTAAGTTTCTTGTTGCTGTATTCATTTCAGGTTCTGTTGCAATAACAATTGCTTTCAATTTTGTTTTGCTGTAATTAGTTACAACATCAACACTATTGCCTTTTTTTATAAGAGGTGTGTATTGTTCTGGAATCGTAAAATCAATTTTTATTTTATCAATTTGCTGTAATGTAACCAACGATGTGGCACTAGTAACAAAAGCACCCTGACTTATATTTCTTAAGCCTAATAACCCATTAAAAGGTGCCTTTATTATAGTTTTATCAATTTGTGCTTTTAGCAATTCAATATCAGCCTTAATGTTGTTAACGTTGTTTAATGCAGCATCATAATCTGCTTGATTAATTCCACTAATGGAAAGCAGTTTTCTTAATCTTTCTTCTGTTTTTTTTGCTAAGTCTAGTTGTACTTTGCTTTTTGCAAGTTGTGCTTGTAAATCTGCATCGTTTATTTTAGCTAACACTGTTCCTGTAGTAACAGCTGCTCCCTCAGGAATATTTACAAAAGTCAATCTACCACTAATTTCTGGATGAATATCTACCATTTCATTTGCTATAACAGTACCATTGGTTTCAACTGTATTTGATACAGATTTTGTAGAAGCAATCATCACATCTACAAAAGGCGGAGGCTGTATTATGGAGTTTTTTAATTTATCATCTTTTTTAGTTTTACACGATAAGAGTAGAATAAAAACAGAAACGAGTAAGACTTTTATTTGCATTGATTTAAACAATTATAATTAATAAAAAACGAAAGTAAATCCAAACACAGAATTGGAGTTATTAATATGGGTAAAATACCTATTTGTTAAAATATCAATAAAAAGATTGGATATAAGATTCATTGATTAACATTCAATAAACATTTTTAGTAGCCAATCAAATTAAAATTATAAAAAATATTGCTCATAGATAACACGAATATCG
>JBMLRA010000285.1:0-3300 GCA_049241265.1 Chitinophagaceae bacterium | reverse complement strand
ATATTATCTGTGTTATCTGCTAAATCTGTGAGAAAAAATATCTATTTAATTTTATGCGACTACTTATCAATAATTATTCAAAACTTTATAGGTATCAACTGAAATAATTATGCGAGTATGTAACAATTCAAAACATATTTAACTTGTTGTATCAATTAGTATGATGTAAATTGCCACCGATTTCTAATATTGCATAATTAATACAAAAAAAATGAGATTCGAAGCCGTTACCATAAAAGATATTGCGAAGGAATTAGGACTCTCAACATCAACAGTATCAAGGGCATTAAGAGATAGCTACGAGATAAGTGAAGACACCAAAAAGATTGTTTTAGAATATGCAAAGAAAATCAATTATCGTCCCAATCCAATTGCATTAGGTTTAAAAGAAAGAAGAACCAGAAGTATTGGTGTTGTAGTGTGTGAAATTGCAAACAGTTTTTTTTCGCAAGCTATAAATGGTATGGAATCTGTAGCATACAGCAAAGGCTATAATGTTATGATATCACAAAGTCACGAGTCGGTTGAACGTGAAATGTTTGATTTGCAATATTTAGCTTCAAGGTCTATTGACGGTTTAATTATTTCAGTTTCTACCGAAACAAAAGATTTTGCTTTTCTACACGATTTACGAAGAAGAGGTATGCCGATTGTTTTTTATGATAGAGTTGTTGATGAAATTGATACTCATAAAGTAGTTGTTGATAATGTTCAAAGTGCATTTGATGCCACAAGACATTTAATAAAAAAAGGACATAGACGCATTGCACACATAGCAAACGCCGAAAATTTATCAATTAGTAAAGACAGAATTCAAGGATACATCAAAGCATTAACTAGTTTTGGAATATCACCAGATGAAAGACTAATTAAATATTGTGCACACGGGGGATTGAAATACAATGAGGTAGAAGATGCTATGAATCAATTGTATAAACTTAAAGAAAAACCAACTGCAGTTTTTGCAGCTGCCGACAAACTAACTACAGGTGTTTTAAAATATTTAAACACCAAAAAGAAAAAAGTTCCCAAGGATATGGCATTAGTTGGGTTTTCAAACTCTGACTTAACCGATATGCTAAACCCACCTTTAACTGTGGTTAGACAGCCTGCTTATGAAATGGGGCAGCAAGCAATGCAATTACTACTTGAAATGGTAGAAAGTAAAAGACCTGTTACTGATTTTAAAACAATTAAACTTAACACTGAATTAATTTCAAGAAGCTCAGTTTAAAATACTACATTAACTGTCTTTTGTACATTTGAATTGTATTTTCAAAACCTAAATAAATTGCATCACAAACAAGTGCATGCCCAATACTTACTTCATCTAAAAAAGGAATGGCTTGTTTAAAAGCTTTTAAATTATTTAGGTCTAAATCGTGGCCAGCATTGATGCCCAATCCTAATTCTTTGGCTTTGTTGGCAGCACTAATATATTCATTCAATATTTGTTGTTTATAACCAGTTGTTACTTCATTCAAAGCTTGCGACTTTGCATAGGACTCAGTATATAACTCAATTCTATCTGTACCTGTTATTGCAGCACCCTCAACCATTTCAATTATAGGATCTACAAAAATAGAAACACGAATACTAGCTTGTTTAAACACTTTAATAATGCTTGTTAAATATTCTTTGTGTTCAATCGTATTCCATCCATGATTACTGGTTATTTGCCCCAATGCATCTGGAACAAGTGTTACTTGATGTGGTTTTACCTCAAGCACTAAATCTACAAAACTTTGCTCTGTGGGGTTACCCTCTATATTAAATTCAGTAGTAATTATTTCTTTTATTTGTCTAGCATCATTGTATCTAATATGCCTTTCATCTGGTCTTGGATGTATTGTTATGCCATCTGCACCAAATAATTGTGCATCTTTGGCTGCTTTTACAACGTTAGGATTATCACCACCTCTTGAATTACGTAAAGTAGCAAACTTGTTTATATTAACACTAAGTTTTGTCATTAAAAGAAACATTTTAGCAAAGATATTTTGTTTTGCTAGTATTAGAGATTTATATAAGGGAGTAAAAAATAAAACCCACAAAAGTGGGTTTTGAATTATTTGGTTATGAATAAATACTATTCAGTTGAATAATATAACTCAATGTTCTTTTTTACTCTTGCAATATCTTCATCACAATATTGATTTCCTTGTTTTTTTGCTTTTTGGTACCAAGCCAAAGCTTCAGTAAGGTTTTGCGTAAAGACTAATCCATTTTCATAATAAGCAGCAATAATTTTAGTAGCATCAACATTACCTAATTTAGAACCATTGGCATAAGCTAGTTTATAATAATAGTAGGCTGTTTCGTAATTAACTCCCATTCCTTCTCCATTTTGGTGCATTAGCCCTAATCTAAAAGCACAATTGTAACGAGCTGGTGTATTTGTTTTACAATTTGCACCACGCTCCCAATAATATCTTGCAGGTCCTAAATCATGTTGTTTGTAGGCATCCCAAGCTTTTAAATAATAATATCTAGCACTATCATAAGTATCACTTATTGACTTATCTGTACGATATACTTTTTTTCTAACAACTTTTTTACCAGTTTGTTCTGTTGCTGAAATGCATGGCAAAGCCACCATACTGCAACACATTATTACAATGATTTTAATTGTGATTAATATGCTCGATTTTAGTAAACTCATCCTATATAGCTTTGCATTAAATACAAAATTACATAGAAAAAAGTTGTTTTAATCCCCCTTGAATTAGGGGAAATAAAGAATTATTACTTTAATGTAGATATGTGATTTAATTTCTTATTAATGTAGTGTTCCCTTTTCTAACAATTTGTTTACCTTGTTGTGTTACAGCATCCATTACCCAAGAGTATGTTTCCATTGGCATATTATTTCCTCCCATAGTTCCATCCCAAGCTTTGCCCATATCACTAGTTTCAAAAATCACTTTACCCCATCTATCAAATATTCTAAAATAATTCACTTTTGCAATGTTTACATAAAGTGGTTTTAAAATATCGTTGGCACCATCGCCATTTGGTGTAAATGCTGTTGGCACAAAAATATCAGCATCAGCAAAAAGCCACACCTCTTGTTTATCTTTCACTTTACAACCTAATGAGTCTGTAATATTAATTGTATAGTTTATGATATTAGGATGAGTGACATTGTAATTAGCAATTGGATTTTGAATGCCTGCATTGTCTAATCCTGTTATTGGTAGCCAATTATATTGAACCCCTCCTGACAGTGCTGAGAGTTGTAATGACGTTCCTCTAACACCTTCTATTCTTGGGTAAATTACTGGATCTCTTGGCTTGAAT
>JBMLRA010000284.1:0-1163 GCA_049241265.1 Chitinophagaceae bacterium | reverse complement strand
CAAATACAAAAAATATCTTATTTGTTTAAATTATACTGCTTGTTTTAGCTAATTCATTTATTATTTTATTATTCTGTATTTTTTCTCTTAATGCCTTCATATCATCACCTACTTTTTTATCTAAAACTTTGGCATAATGCTGTGTTTGTTTTATGCTACTATGGCCTAGCATTTTACTTACACTTTCAATTGGCACACCATTGCTTAAGGTAACTGTTGTAGCAAATGTGTGCCTGGCTATGTGAAATGTAAGCTCCTTATTAATATTGCAAATAGCTGCAATTTCTTTTAAGTAAGCATTCATTTTTTGGTTGCTAAGAATGGGTAATAATTTGTTTTTAACTTTACAAATTGGGTGTTCTTTGTATTTTTCAATAATTTTAGATGCTAGTGGTAGTAATGGAATGTTGCTTCTACTATCGGTTTTTTGCCTAAATGTATAAATCCACTTTTCGCCATCAATGCCAATAACAATATTATTTGGGGTAAGATTAGCAGCATCAACATAAGCCAAACCTGTAAAGCAGCTAAATAAAAAAATATCTCTTACTTGGCTTAATCTTTCATTTTTAAAGTCCTTATTCATTAGAGTATTAATTTCTACTTGGTTTAAAAATACTCTTGCCACCTCTTTAATTTTTGCTTTATAATTTACAAATGGGTTTTTATCAAGCCAACCATTTGAAATGCAAAGACGAATAATTTTACCAAAATTTTTCACATACTTTACTGCAGTATTGTTGTTGCATTTTCGTATTGTTCGCAAGTAAAATTCATACTCCGTTATAAAACTGTGGTTAATTTTTTTTATATCTATATCCTTAACTCCAAACTTCCATTGTAAGAAATCAATGGTATGTTTAAGCGAAGTTTTATAACGCTCTAGAGTGCCTGTTGCAAATTCATCGCCAACCAAAGTTTCCATTTTTTTATTGTGATCTTGGAAAATAGGTACAAGCATTCTTGCAGCTTCGGATTTACCAGTGAGTTTATTTTTAAGGGTATCAAAACAAACTTGGTTTCCATCTAAAACAATTTGCTTTTGGTTGTCGAATATTTGATTTTTTAAAAGTTCTAAGTGACTATTTATCCTTCTTGCTTCCTCAGAGTTTCCTTTTAGTTTAGACTGTTCAACAGACCATTTGTTTTGCTCTACAAATATT
>JBMLRA010000283.1:0-1210 GCA_049241265.1 Chitinophagaceae bacterium | reverse complement strand
GTAACAATTTGGAACTATTTTTCTATATGCTTAACTGGTACGTCTAACACTTTTGTTGGTAATGCTGCCATTTTTGGAAAAGTATATTTCCCTAGATTAATAATGCCACTATCTGTAATTGTTTCAAATATTGTTAAGTTTTTAATACAGTTTCTTTTGCTATTAAGTGTGTTAATTTACTATGGTGTTACTAAGGGTAAATTTTATTTTGGAGCATCTTGGTTATTAATACCTGTATTGATATTAATGATGGCAGGCTTGGGTTTAGGATTAGGGATAATAATTTCAGCCGTTACAACCAAGTATCGCGACTTTACTGTTTTAATGGGTTTTGGCGTTCAACTATTAATGTATGCCACACCAATTGCCTATCCAGTTTCTTATCTTTCTGAAAAAAGCAAATTTGCTTACCTCATCAACTATAATCCACTAACATCAATTGTTGAAGGATTTAGGTATGCTGTATTTGGAACGTCTAATTTTCACTTTACAGATTTATCATATAGTTTTATTTGGATTATTGTAAGCTTATCTGTTGGGGTTGTAGTGTTTAACAGAACTGAGAAAAGTTTTATGGACACTGTTTAATTCTCCTTACATTTCAAAAGCAAATAAAAACTAAACATCAAAATAACTAGCAAAATAAAATGAGTACAGTAATAAAGGTTGAAAATTTGTCTAAACAGTATCGATTGGGTCAAATAGGAACTGGTACAATTAGCCATGATTTAAATCGTTGGTGGTCACGAGTGATTGGAAAAGAAGATCCTTTCTTAAAAATAGGTGAAGCCAATGATAGAACACAAAAAGGAAACAGTGATTATGTATGGGCATTGCAGGATATTAATTTTGAAGTGAAACAGGGAGATGTTTTAGGAATTGTCGGCAGAAATGGAGCCGGGAAAAGTACATTGCTTAAAATATTATCTAAAACAACTGCACCCACTACGGGGTCAATAAAAGTAAAAGGTCGAATTGCAAGTTTGCTTGAGGTTGGCACAGGATTTCACCCAGAATTAAGTGGCAGAGATAATATTTTTTTAAATGGTGCAATTCTAGGGATGTCAAAAAAAGAAATCAAAAGTAAATTTGACGAAATTGTGGACTTTAGTGGCGTTGAGAGATATATAGACACGCCTGTAAAAAGATATAGTAGTGGAATGTACGTGCGTTTAGCATTTGCTGTTGCAGCTCATTTAGAACCAGAGAT
>JBMLRA010000282.1:0-4376 GCA_049241265.1 Chitinophagaceae bacterium | reverse complement strand
TTTATATGGCAAACAAATTAAAACACAGTCTTTAAGTATGGGTTCTAATACAATTGATGTATCATCTTTTGCAAAAGGAATGTATTCGGTTTCTATTATTACTGAACAAGGTAAAGAAACTAAGAAAATTATTGTAGAATAATTTATTACAATTGACTTAGACCAATTGAAGTATAATAAAAAAACCTCCAAAGTGTAAAAACTTTGGAGGTTTTTTGTATAATATTCTATAGTATGTTCTGCATTGGATATTTTTGAAACTTATTCATTTACATTTTGAAACAAAGAAGTTTTACAAAAGCATTTTTAATTTATATAACTATTTTTTGTTATGTAAATTCAACTGCTATTGCTCAAGGTGTACAACTGCAATATAAATATTTCACGATCGAAGATGGATTGCCAAACAGAACTGTAAACTGCATAACGCAGGACAGCATTGGTTTTATATGGCTTGCAACCGACAAAGGTATTTGCAAATTTAATGGCTACACTTTTGAAACCTACACTCAAAAAAATGGATTAAAATTTAATGAAGTAAGAGCCATTCATTGTGTTAGTAACGAAATTATCTGGATTGAGTATAACAATTTTGATGAAGATAGGGTAGATGTATTTAATACTAAAACTTTAAAAACTTTTTCTTTTAATGATTATTATATAAACAAATTACCTGCAAGTCTTTTAAAAAAAATGAACAGAGTAGTAAAAGGAATTAACCAAACATTTTATATAGGCTTACACGATACTACTGGCTTTATAACTTACAATAGCTTAAACCAATTTATATACAATAATAATAGCTATGCTACATTGTTATTAAAAGCAGATGAACAAAATAATATTTATGGCTATGCAAAAGAAACGAACAGCATAATAAAAGTCAACACGATATTAAATAAAGCTGAGGTAACATCTATATTTCAGCCTACACTCAATTTATTAACGAATCTTTTTTTTATTTATAGTAAAGATTATTTTGCTTTTAGTGAAAGTATTTCTAATACATTTTTAAAGAGTAACAACTGCCTTGCTAAAAAGCTTAAAAGTCTCACAACCAATTATTGCTGCTCGTTTATAAATGATAAAAAATACTTTCAAAATGATTATAAAATATACAACACTATTTCTGGTGATGAGTTATTAGATTTTTCTCAAATAAATAAAAACATTTTAAGTGTTTCTAACCCTATTAAGGCTAAGTATGTAGATGCTTCTGGAACAATTTGGCTAGGCTTAGAGTTTGGGCTATTGCAAATAAGTATTTTACCCAAAAAGTTTAGTACTATTTTAGACAATATTGCTAAAGATGGTAGAACAATGGCTATTAGAGGAATTATTGAAAATGGAAATAAACAGATTTATATTAATACAGAAAACTCGTTACAATTAAGTTTAAGCAACAGCAATAACAGTAGCTATAAAGTAAACAATAAAATTACTACAAATGAATTACTGTTTTCATTTTGCAAAGATGATTTAGGTAATATTTATTACCATAACAGTAAATACTCCTTTAACTGTATTTATAAAATTGATAAAAACAATGTAACAACAGCCTTAGCCAAAGTAAATTTTAATGATAGGGTGTGGAGTATGAGTTGCATAAATACTAATGATATGTGGCTTGGAACAGAAAAAAATGGAGTATTTATAGTTGATCTAAAAAATCAATCTACAAGGCCAATCGAGTATAATAGATTCAAAGAATTGAGTACAGCTCTGATTTATCAAATTAATAAAGTTGATGATAATACTATTTGGATTTGTAGTGATAAAGGATTGTATAAAGCCTCTACAACTACTGGTATTGTTGAAAGATATTGCAATGAAGGCAAAAGCAAATATTATTTACCTACCAATAATATTGCTTTTATGCAAGTAGATAAAGAGAATAATATTTGGTTAGCAACTTTGGATAAGGGTTTGGTTTTGTACAACATAAAAAATGGTTATGTTAAAACTTTTGGCAAAGCCGAAGGATTGCCAACAGAAACTATATATGCAACTTATGAAGACAATAATGAAAACTTATGGATGCCTAGCGATAATGGAATTATTCAGTTTAATAAAAAGCAGCAAGAAGTAGCAAGAATTTATACAACAAAAGATGGCATATCACATTCGGAGTTTAATAGAATTGCACATTATAGAAGTACAGATAGTACTTTGTTTTTTGGAAGCTTGAATGGTGTTACCTATTTTAATCCTAAAAATTTTTACAATACAAGCAACTCATTAAAACCTAACTTGGCTGTAGAGCAAGCTAAAGTTTTTAATGGAAATTCTGGTAAATTCTTAGACATAGAAAATGATGTAAAAAGTTATAAAGAAATTGAACTAAATGCTAGTGACAGATTTATAAGTGTGCAATTAGCATTGCTTACATTTACCAATGTAGATGGTATTCAATATGCTTATAAAGTAGATGACAACGGCGATTGGATTTTTCAAAATAGTAGAACAATACAAATTGCAGGATTGTCTTGGGGCAAGCATCTAATAACAATAAAAGCAAAAAATGAAAATGGAATTTGGTCGAATAATACGATTACAATTCACCTGAATCAACTAAAACCTTTTTACTTGCAAACCTGGTTTTTGATATTGTTTTTAATATTGATTGGTTTAGGAATTTTTATGTATAATAAAATAAAAACAAAAAAGTTTAAGCAACAACAAATAATACTAAAACAATTGGTTGATGAAAGAACACACGAATTAATTAAGAATAAAAATGAGCTAGACATTTTACTTCAACAAAGAGAAGTTTTGTTGAAAGAAATTCATCATAGAGTAAAGAATAATTTAGCAGTGATTAGTGGATTATTAGAATTGCAGTCTGACAATACACAAGATGAATTAGCAAAATCAACTTTATTAGAAGGTACTAACAGAGTTCGTTCTATAGCACTCATTCATCAAAAACTATATCAAAACGAAAACTTTGCCAGCATAGAGTTGCACGAATTTATTAATGATTTATACAAGCAAATTGCAAGTGTAATGACTACCAATACAACAGCAATAAAGGTTAATAATAATGTAAAAAAAGTGTTAATAGATATTGATACTTCTATACCCTTGGGTTTAATAATAAATGAATTAGTAACCAACAGTTTTAAGTATGCTTTTGTAAATAATTCACAACCATTATTAAACATACATTTACAAGCAGTTGATGATGAAACGTATCAACTCACTTATGCAGATAATGGAAAAGGATTGCCCCCAGACTTTGATATTACTAAAGCCAAAAGTTTAGGTATAAGATTAATACATAAACTAGCTAAGCAATTAAGTGGTAGCATTGGTTACGAAAGAACAAATGAACTAACTACTTTTACAATAACTTTTAAAACACTTGAAGCAAGAAACAAAGAATAATGGAAAAGCTAAAAATTGGAATTGTTGAAGACGAGTTAATTATTGCAGATGTTATAACGAATACTTTACACAAAATTGGTTACAACACTACTGAGCCTGCAAGTACCTTTAATGAGGCTATTGCAATGATTGAGAGCGAAAAGCCAGATGTTGTGTTATTAGACATTAACATTAAAGGCAGTAAAGATGGTATTGATATAGCACATAAAATAAATGCAGACTACCAAATACCTTTTATTTTTTTAACTGCCAATGCAGATGCTGCAACTTTAGAAAGAGCAAAAACAACTAACCCTCCTGCATATTTAGTAAAACCATTTACAAAAGATGATTTATATACTGCTATAGAAATTTGTTTCAATAATTTTTCTAAAAATAAAAGTGAAACAAACGAAACCCATACTGCAAAAGAGTTACAAGACTATTTAATCAACGATGCTCTCTTTATTAAAGATGGCAACTATTTTCATAAAATAAAATTTGCCGATATTGTATATTTAGAAGCAGATCACGTGTATGTTAATGTAATAACAACTTCAAAACGATTACTGGTAAGAAGCTCAATGCAACAGTACTTATCTCATTTTGACCCCAAAAAGTTTATTCAAATTCATAGAAGTTTTGTAATTAACATTGATTACATAGAAACTATTAATTCAGAAAATATTATGCTAAAAAATTTTACGCTACCACTTGGCAGAACCTACAGAGAAAAACTTTTGCAGAATTTAAAGTTGGGATAAGTTACAGTAGAAAAACTTTCAAATTTACATTTGCTTAAATTGTATTCTTAACCTCTAATTTTAAATTTCAATATTCTTATATACATTTTTTTGCACTTCATATACAAGTTTATGTAGTTGAGAACATTAGAAATTTCTCCTTGCTGTTCACAGATACTTTTGGTAAATAATTATTTAATCAATTATTATTATTTACCATGAAACAAAAAATTGTTCTGTTGATTTCAATTTGCCTTTTGGCATTTG
>JBMLRA010000281.1:0-24398 GCA_049241265.1 Chitinophagaceae bacterium | reverse complement strand
CACTTTATATTCTCTTCGCTATTGTAACTTTTACAGTTAGACTGTAAGCTATTCGTCTTTAGTTCTTAACTTCAACTTTTAAAATTCAATAACCAAAACACTATTCTAAATGTTCTCACTATATTTTTCAAATAATTTATAAAATAAAAGTAGCGTACCAAAATAGGCACGCTACAGTATTTGGAAATCAATTATAGTATCAATTACTTTACAACACTTATTTGTTGTTTAAATGTTACTACTCCATTTTTTGCATTAATGATATTTACAAAATAGTTTCCACTTGGCAAATTGCTTGTATTAAATGAATATTTTTCTCCCATTTGCCAACTAAGAATATTCTTGGTAACAACTTCAATACCAATTTCATTGTAAATTTTAACCACTGCATTTGCTATGCTCTCACTAGAGTAAATATTTATAACATTTTTTGCAGGATTAGGGCTAATTGTATAACTAGCTACGATATTTTTTTCTAATTTAATTTGTTGTACATTACTATAAAGCGATTTAAATACATCAACCATTTTTAAGCGATAATACCACACTTTTGAAGTAGCGATATTATTATCAGTTAATTTGTATTGTTGGTTAAATGGTTTATTGGTAGGTGTAATTTGCCCCACCATTTCTACTTTTTCAAATGTTGGTGTAATAGATTTTTCTACCACATAATTCAACATATTTTCTTCATTTGCCACTAACCAAGCTAGTTCTATTGAATTATTTTTTTGAGAAGCTATAAATGAAATAAGTTTTACTGGCACAGGGCAAACAACTACAGAACTATTGGTGTAAGAAACTGCATTAGAGCGTCTTCCATTTTGGCTTGAACTACCTAGTTTGGCACGCACTGCAAACCAATTTAAAGTATCGCCAACATTGTTTAAGGTTACATTGGTAGCAGTAGTTGTAGCAACAACATCCATATATTTCCCTCCAAGTCTTAATACATCGTACTCAACAGCACCTGTTACAGTTGACCAACTAATTTTTGTAGTTCCTGCACAAATATCTGTGAAAGAAATACCCCCTGGTACTCTTAAAATAATGAAAGAAGTGTCGCTAACATCTGATGAAGTTCCTTGAGTTACTCTAATTCTAGCTGTTTTGGTTGTTACTGTACTTGGTACTGTCCAATCTACATATCTTCTATCGCTTGCAACAGCAGCATTAATAGTAGACCAAGTGCTACCATCGTTAATTGAATATTCAACTTTAAATGTATTGAAACTATTGTTAGCATCCCAACGTATTCTTTGCGATTCATTTGTAGAGAATGATTCTCCCCCATTAGGATATGTTACCACTACTTCATCAACATAATCATAATGTATAATTACATAATATTTTTGTGGTCCAAATGGCACAGCCTTACCATTTACTCTTAAAGTGTAGTTACCAGCATTTGGTGTAATTAATTCAATTTGCTCAACATTGTTTATAGAATCAATTCCATTTATAGCAGGGTTGCCAATTGTGGTAGCATCTGGCACTGCACCAATATCTAAAACCCAAGGTAAATATTCATTTAAACTAGCGTCAACAATTTTGGCATCCAAATTATTTACTAAACTTCTAGCTGCACTTGTGTTTGCTTCTCTATCTCCCCAATAAACCATTATTTTAGCTTTGGAAACATTAGTAGGTATTGTAATAGTATGTGTTTTGGTTACAGCAGTTGTAATATTATCTGAAAGATAGTTTACACCCTCAATACATTTTACAGCTTTTCGCATATTGATTCTACCCCAACCATAAATATAATCTGGTCCTGGATTTCCAATATCATCTGCTGTATTTAACGCAATACCTTTTATTAAATTAGCTTCTGGTTCAACACCAGTATTTTTGTTTTTGAAAGCTTGATAAAGTACAGCCATATTTCCAGCAACCGCAGGGCAAGCCATAGATGTACCAGAAAAAACTGCAAATGTATTATCGGGTTGTGTAGAATTAACATTAACACCTACAGCTGCAATATCTGGTTTAATTCTACCATCTTTTAAAGGTCCTCTACTACTTGTTGCATCTGCAACATCTGTTTTAGACAAATTAGCTACTGTCATTACATTTTTACCAGCTTTAAAACCTCCAGTAATATTATACCAACCAGTCATTCCACCACAACTTGTATTGCCCGAGTTTCCTGCAGAGTGAACATACATAAGACTTGGATAAGTTCTTACCAATTGATCACTAGTTCTAGCATTAGCATCATAGCCTGAATTACAAGTTTGTCCTAATGAATGAGAAACAATTCTTATTTTATCTGTATTATAAATACTTGGAAAAAGATTATATGGAGCATAATTATCGTAGGTAGTTAAACTAGCACCAGGTGCTTGACCCCTAACTTGTGGGTTTAAATTTCCTGCTCCAAGAATAATTCCAGAACAGTGGTCTGAGTGTGTGTTTGCAGCTGAAGTGTTTGTGGCATTATTTGTTAACCTTCCTTGAAAATCAATATGAGGACCGATATAGCCATCATCACCAATTGCAATATTAACGCCAGTTCCATCAAGTTTTTTGCCACCTACCCAATTGTCTGAAGATTGCAAATAAGTAGTACGGTGGTTTGTAACACCTTGAATATCTTCAACTAATCCAGGGTGAGTACAAGGTTCAATAAATTGAACCAAAGGATGTAATGCAATTTTTTTTATCTCATCAATACTTGCTTCTAAAACAACTATATCAGTGGACTCGTGCCCAACAACGGTAAATTTATATCCTTTTTCTTTCAGTGATTTTGTAAAATCATTGGGCGACACTACATTCAGATAGCTCACATTAATTTTTAAATGATTATTACCAACAACTGCCCAGTTAATTTGAGAGGGATTAAATAACGTGCCATCTATTTTATGCGGTGCAGACGGTTTAGTCACAGCATAAACATTGTAGCTATGCAAACTAATGAAGTTAAAGTTTAAAGGAAAACTAGCTACATAAGTATTACTAGGTAAGTATTCATAAAAAACAATACCAGCCGATATTAACTCTTGCTTCTTTATTTCAGTAGGCAATTCAGTAAATTGTAACCACAAGAAATACTTGTTCTCAAAGATGCAATCTTTGAAATAGTTAGCATCATTATTTGGGGTTATTTCAGGATTAGTGTTAAAAAAATCTCCCGATTTCAAATAAATTTTTACTTGTGCATCTGTATTAAAAATAAATAAAGCACAAAAAAGTGTTGACAGTATAAATCTCATAAAATTAATTAAATGGTTGTAAATATAATACTTAGTATCAAATTACATACAACTCCATTTTAAAAGATTGATATTATACTCGTTTCGCGTAAATATATTCATCTTTCCAATAATGATATATCCCCCAAAATTTATATGTATCGATAATTTATGTACCAATCTGTAATCACTATTTAAAAAAACAAAGGTTAGCAACTACCTTTACAGCATTTACTATAAAACACTTTATAATGACTAGAATTCCAGAATCAGAATTGATTATTAATAATCGAGGTGCTATTTATCACATAGATTTAAAACCAGAAGAACTTGCAGATACCGTTATTACAGTTGGCGACCCCGATAGAGTTGCAGAAGTAAGCAAGCACTTTGATAAAATAGAAGTGAGGCGTCAACATCGCGAATTTATTGCACATACTGGATATGTTGGCAACAAAAGAATTACGGCTATTTCTACTGGCATTGGACCGGATAATATTGATATTGTTTTAAACGAATTAGATGCAGTTAAAAATATTGATTTTGAAACAAGAACCATCAAGCCAGAATTATCGTCACTAACTATTATTAGACTTGGAACTTCCGGTTCTTTACAAGCAGAAATTCCAGTTGATAGTTTAGTTGCTGGCACACACGGCTTGGGGCTTGATAATTTGTTGCATTATTATCGACTTCAAATGAATGATGAAGAGCAACAATTACTTCAACACTTTGTGGCACACACACAACTTACAGGTGCAGTGCAACCTTATATTAGCAGTGCAGGCAGTAGTGTTTTAAAGCATTTTGTAACAGGATTCCATAATGGAATTACTGTAACTTGCCCAGGCTTTTATGGCCCTCAAGGTAGAATTTTAAGACTTGGTTTAAGCAATCCAACATTGGTTGAAAACCTTACTAGTTTTAACTATGGTAATCATCGAATCAGCAATTTTGAAATGGAAACAAGTGCCATTTATGGTTTAGGAAAATTATTAGGGCATCAATGTTTAAGTGTAAATGTTATTGTAGCAAATCGTGTAAGAAAGGAATTTAGTAAAGATGGTGCAGCTGCGGTTGAGCATTTGATTAAAACTTGTTTAGGAGTGATTGAGAAAATTTAACTATGACATTGGCAACACAAATAGCAAAAAACTTTAGAGATGTTTTCTTTGGTGGAAACTGGACTGTGTCTAATTTGAAAGAGCAGTTATGTAATGTTGCGTGGCTGGAAGCTATAACAAAAGTCGAGCCTTACAATTCAATAATCGCATTAACTTACCACAACTACTATTTTGTTTTAGCATTGCTTGATGTTTTAGAAGGTAGGCCATTAACTGCTCACGACAAATTCAGCTTCAATCATCCTCAAATAGAATCTCACCAAGATTGGGAAGCATTTTTAAATAAAATTTGGAGTGATGTTGAACGCGTTGCTTCGTTAATTGAACAAATGCAAGATAGCAGGTTAGATGAAGATTTTGCAGATGCAAAATATGGAACCTATTACAGAAATATTACAGGGATAATAGAACACACACACTATCATCTAGGGCAAATTGCATTGATAAAAAAAATGGTGCAAAAAAATTAATATTATATGGAATTTTCAAAATACCAAGGCACAGGAAACGATTTTATTATTATAGATAATCGTAACAATAATATCATATTAAATAATGAACAAGTAGCCAAACTTTGCCATAGAAAATTTGGTATTGGTGCTGATGGCTTAATGCTTTTACAAGAAAAAGATGGT
Source organism: Chitinophagaceae bacterium (assembly GCA_049241265.1). Classification (GTDB taxonomy): domain Bacteria; phylum Bacteroidota; class Bacteroidia; order Chitinophagales; family Chitinophagaceae; genus CAIVPM01. The sequence continues at coordinate 19,442 of JBMLRA010000281.1, read as the reverse complement.
TACGATTTTGAAATGGTTTATTACAATGCTGATGGAAACATTGGCAGTATGTGTGGCAATGGTGGTAGGTGCTTAACCCAATTTGCTTACGATTGTGGCATACAAAAAGAGAGCTATAAGTTTATTGCAAGCGATGGAGAACACGAAGCCATTTTTATGGACAACAAATGGATTCATCTTAAAATGAAAGATGTAAACAAAATTGAAAATGATGGTGGAGATTTTGTTTTAAACACTGGTTCGCCACACTATGTAAAATCAGTTAGTGATATGTCGGCAGTAGATGTATATAATGAAGGTCGTGAAATACGTAATAGCAAAGCTTTTCAAGAAAATGGTATCAATGTGAATTTTGTTGAGCAACTAAATGAAGATAAAATTTTTGTTAGAACTTATGAACGTGGCGTTGAAGATGAAACACTAAGTTGTGGTACAGGTGTTACTGCAAGTGCTTTAGTTTTTTATCATAACGAGAATGGTTTTAATAGAATTGAAGTAACTACATTAGGTGGCAATCTTGCTGTTGAGTTTGACAGAATTTATGAAGATACATTTGAAAATATTTGGCTATGCGGATCAGCTACTTTTGTTTTTAAAGGAACAATAAGTTTATAGTTTATGTGCATAGGCAACACATTTAACAGCTGGCCAAACTATTAAAAACAGAAACAGTAAACTACAAACAACTTTAATGATACAATATTTTAAAAATACAGATTCTCAAACCATTGAGGTTGATAAACCCGAAAATGGTGTGTGGGTTAATCTAGTTCCTCCATTTAAAGAAGAAGAGTTTGTTGATCTCTCTGATCAATTAAATATTCCAATTGAGTTTTTAAGAGATTCACTAGATATTGACGAAAGACCAAGATATGAAATTGAGGACAACGTCAAGTTTCTTGTTATAAAAACACCAACCGAAAATAATTCCTTTAACGATAGTGATGCATATTACATAACCATTCCTATTTGTATTATTTTATCACACCATCATATTGTTACTGTTAATTCTTTTGACAATGGTGCCATTAAAAAATTCTTGAGTACTTTTCAAAAACGTCATCCCGATAAACGCAGTATGATGGTGTTAAAAGTGTTTGAAAAAATTGTACAAAATTTTTTAGAATATCTTAAAGAAATAAATCAAAAACGAAATCAATACGAGCAAAGTTTATATGATAGCAATAGCAATGTTGACTTATTAAAATTAATGCGAATACAAAAAAGTTTGGTGTATTTTGTTACTGCACTACGTAGCAATGAAATGCTTATGATGAAGTTAGAAAGAACCAACTTTTTGCAGCTTACCGATGACGAACGAGAGTTTTTACAAGATTTAATTGTTGATACCAGCCAAGCACTTGAAATGGCTAATATTTACACTAACATTTTAAGTAGCACAATGGATGCATTTGCAAGTATCATTAGTAATAACTTAAACAATGTAATGAAACGCTTAACATCAATAACCATAATACTTTCATTGCCTATTTTAGTAACCAGTATTTATGGAATGAATGTAAAAATTCCTGGACAAGATACTGCACATGCTTTTTATATTCCTGTGATACTTTCATTGGCTTTATCTGTAATTATTTCAGGCTATTTTATGAAGAAAAAATGGTTTTAATTCAAAACTGATCAAATGAAATTTAACATACGTGTTTATGGAATTTTAATCAACAGTAACAACCAAATATTGGTAAGCGATGAATTTATTCGTGGCAATTTTTTTACAAAATTTCCTGGCGGTGGTTTAGAACTTGGTGAGGGAACAATAGATTGTTTAATGAGAGAGTTTAAAGAAGAAACCAATTTAGATGTTACAATTGGCGAACACATTTACACTACAGATTTCTATCAACAATCTGCCTTTAACAGCCAAGACCAAATAATTTCTATCTATTATTATGCTTACACAAAAGAACCAATTACTTTAAAAACAAGCCAAAAACCTTTCGATTTTTTTCCTGAACAAATTGCAGATAAAAAAACTTGTGCTGAATCATTTCGCTGGGTAAACTGGGACGATTTATCAGAATCTACAGTTCATTTACCCATTGATAAGATTGTTGTAAATATGTTGTTAAATAAACGAAAATAATTACTAATAATTAGGATTAATACCTGTGTAACTAAATGGTGTAATGGCTTTCAACTCTTTCTTCAACTCTTTACTAACTTTCAAACCATCAATAAATTTATGTAAAGATGCTTTGTTTATTTGTGCATTACCACGTGTTAAATCTTTTAAAGCTTCGTAGGGATTTGGATAATTTTCTCTACGTAAAATTGTTTGTATTGCTTCTGCAACAACTGCCCAATTATTATCTAAATCTTCATTAATTTTCGCTTCGTTTACTACTAATTTCTCTAACCCTTTTTTAATAGAAAGCATTGCCAAAATAGTGTGTGAAAAAGGCACACCAATGTTTCTTAACACAGTGCTATCTGTTAAATCTCTTTGCAAACGAGAAATGGGAAGTTTAGCAGCAAGATGCTCAAAAATTGCATTTGCCATTCCCAAATTACCTTCAGCATTTTCAAAATCAATTGGGTTTACTTTATGAGGCATTGCAGATGAGCCAACCTCGCCAGCTTTTGTTTTTTGTTTAAAATAATCCTGACTTATATATTGCCAAATATCTCTACAAAAATCTATGAGTATAGTATTAATTCTGCCTACAGCTTGGCATTGTGCAGCCAAATTATCATAATGCTCAATTTGTGTTGTAAACTGTTGGCGTTGTAATTGCAAATCACCTTCAACAAATTCGTTAGCAAGTTGTATCCATTTTTTGCTTGGATAAGCAACATTGTGTGCATTAAAATTACCTGTTGCACCACCAAATTTTGCAGTAAAAGGGATATGTACTAACAACTGAATTTGGTTTTGCAAACGTTCTACAAACACCATAATTTCTTTGCCCAGTTTTGTAGGAGAAGCAGGCTGTCCATGAGTTCTAGCCAATAAACTAATATTTTTATATTTAACTGCTAATTCATTAATCTGATTTTGCAGATTAATAATGTTGGGCAAATATTCATATTCAAAAAAGTGCTTTAGTAATTGTGGAATAGCAGTGTTATTAACATCTTGCGATGTCAATCCAAAATGCACCCACTCTATACTTTTTGTTTCGTTGTGTTTTTTTAAAAAATTCTTTATGAAATATTCTACCGCCTTTACATCGTGATTTGTAATGCTCTCTGTTTGCTTAATTTCTTTTGCATCATCAATACTAAAATTATCTACAAGATGTAGTAATTCATTCTTCACTTTTAATGGCAATGAAAAAAACTTCTTTTTTGCCAAAAAATTGAAGTAAAGCACTTCAACCTTTACTCTATACTTTATTAGGGCAAATTCCGAAAAATATTCGTCCAAAAAAGCAAGTTGTTTTCTGTATCTGCCATCTATAGGAGATATTGCTGTAAGTGAATTTAATTCCATTTTATAATTAGTAATTTACAAACTATTTAACTGATAAAACAATTGATGTTTATTTGCGGTCAAAATTAATAGAATTGAACAAGATTAGAATAGGTGCAGTAAGTTATTTAAATACAAAGCCACTTTTATATGGAATTAAACGCAGCCCTTTATTAAATAACATTGAATTAATTGAGGATTATCCATCACGCATTGCAGCAATGTTATTGAAGGATGAAATTGATGTTGGACTTGTGCCTGTTGCAGTATTAAACAACCTTCCAAAATATTATTTAATAAGCGATTATTGTATTGGTACTGTTAATGATGTAGCTAGTGTTTCATTATTTAGCCATTTACCAATTGATGAAATTGAAACTGTTTTATTAGATTACCAAAGTAGAACATCAGTAGCATTAGTTACAATTTTATTAAAACATTATTGGAAGAAAGATGTGAAGTTTATTAATGCCAGCGAAAACTATATTAATGATATAGAAGGTTCAACTGCAGGTGTAATTATTGGTGATAGAGCTTTAAAACATAGAAACAATTTTGAGTATAATTATGACTTAGCAAACACTTGGAAAGCCTTTACAGGTTTGCCTTTTGTGTTTGCAACTTGGGTTGCCAACAAACCAATTGACGCTTTATTTATAAATGAATTTAATGCTGCAAATAAATTGGGATTAGATAATATTGATGAAGTTACAAAGGAAGTGTACTCACCTTTCTATGATATCAAAAAATATTACACTGAAAATATTTCTTACGAATTTGATGCTGAAAAGAAAAAAGCGTTGAGTTTGTTTTTGAAATATTTGAAAGAAATATAAAGTGGAATTTTAACCACAGAGACACAGAGTTTAAAGAGGCCTTTCTTTATGTGCCTGTGGCAATTTAAAAGGTAGAATTGAAAACAAATTTTGCAATTCGTCCTTTGCTACCTGCAAGGAAAAAAGTATTACCTTTTTTAGCCTTCGCAACAACGTGAAATCCTTCTCTACTAAAACTCGACCAATTTAAGCCTCCATCCTTACTAATATCAATCCCATTTAAACCACAAGAGATTACTGTTATTTCGTCTAAATAAACAACACAAGAACGATAACCATTAGGTGCTGTTATTGGCTTAGTAAATTTCATTGTTTTTAAATCTACCAACACACAATTATTAGTTGTGCTTGAATCTTTAGCAAAATCACCACCAACAATAATGGCTTGATTTTTATAAGCAGCTATAGAATTTGCTCCTGTACTTTCTAAGCCTTGCACAATTGGCAATTCATATTTTTTATTGTTGAAATACAAATTAGATTTTTTGCCTCCTGAAACAAATAGAGTTTTCTTTTTTTGATAAATAATATTACTTCCACTTGATGCAAAAAATGCTTCTCCAGAATATAAAATGGGAAGATTTTGATTAGATTTTTTCCACGTATTTCCTCCATCGGTTGTCGTAGTAATAAATACTACATTATTAATTGGATCCCCAACTACTATTCCATTCCTATCATCATAAAAACTTATTGCATCTAAAAACATTCCCTTGGTTGAATCTGTAAAAACAATTTTCCAGTTCTTACCTCCATCAATTGTTTTTAAAATTTGTGCTGGTTCTGCAATTGCTATAATAATTGCCGTGTTACTATCAAATGCTTCAATATCCCTAAAGTCTCTTTTTTCAAAATTAGGGACTTGTATCCAAGTAAAACTATTACCACCATTTGTGCTTTTAGCAATCATTCCATTGCTACCACTAGCCCAAATAATATTATCATCAACAACACTTAAACCACGCAAAGAAGTTTTAGTGCCATTGCTTAAAAGCTTTACCTGTTGTGCATTTGATGCAAATGAAAACAAAATGGAAAAGGCAAATAATATACTATTTAGTTTCATCAAGTATTTTTTTCAATTGGTTCTGCAATTTTTTCAATAACTATCAAATCAGATAATTCTACATTCATTGGTAGTAAACCAATTTGCACAATAGCACGTTTTCCTCTTATTTCTTTCACCTCTCCAACTTGATAATTTTTCTTTAATTTAACCATACTCCCGGCTACAATTTCCTGTTGCAATTCTTTGTATTTAGCATTCACTTTTTTTGCCATTTTACTTACAACAACTTTCTCGTCTTTTTTAAATAGTAGGTTTTGTAGATTTTTTATTACTTCGTTTTTATTATCAGTTTTTTTATAATCAAGAACAACTTGCTTAAGCTTGCGTTCCATATCTTTTAGATAAACAATTCTATCCTCAGATATTTTGTTTTGCTGTTTTAAAAGTTCAACTTGTTGTTGATGTCTTTCTTTATTTAAAACAAATTCCATTTCTTTTTTTAGCCTTTCATTCTCTTTAACTAATTTATTTAAAGCTAATTTTTCTTTATCTAATTGCTGCAAATTTTGTTCTGTATTGTTAAGCAACTTATCTAACTTAAAATGTTCATCATCTACCAAATTCTTTGCCCTATTAATTAATTGATGTGGCAAACCAATTCGTTGAGCAATAGAAAAAGTATAACTGCTGCCTGGCTTTCCAACAACTAACTGATACAATGGCAATAAGTTTTTTTCATCAAAACCCATTGCTGCATTTACAATCCCTTTGGTACTATTAGCCATTATTTTTAAATTTAAATAATGCGTTGTAACAATACCTAAAGCATGTTTATGACACAATTCCTCCATAATAACTTGTGCAAATGCACCTCCTAAATTAGGGTCACTACCACTACCTAATTCATCAATAAAAAACAACGTTTTCCCATTGGCATTTTCCAAAAAATATTTCATACTCATTAAGTGAGATGAATAAGTGCTAAGCTCAAACTCCAAGCTTTGCTCATCGCCAATATGAATAAATATTTGCTTAAAAATACCCATTGTAGAAGTTGGGTTAACTGGAACCAACAAACCACTTTGCATCATCATTTGATTTAGACCAATGGTTTTCATAGTAACAGTTTTGCCTCCAGCGTTTGGTCCACTAATTACAATAATTCTGCTTTTATCGTTCAATGAAATATTAACTGGTATTGTTTTTTTTCCCGTGTTTTTATTATACAAAAACAATAAAGGATGATACGCATCTTTTAAATCAACTAAAGCCTTATCAATAATATTAGGCAAATTGCCATTCATTTCAATAGCCAATTTTGCTTTGGATTTTATAAAATCAAATTCGCCAATAATTTGCAAATAAGATTCTAAAAGAGGAGCGTAACTATTTAATCTTTTTGTCAATCCACGTAATACTTTTTGTACTTCTTTACTTTCTTCATACTCCAAAGAAAACACATCGTTGTTTAATTGGATGGTTTCTTCAGGCTCTATAAATGCTGTTTTTCGGCTATCACTTTCGCCGTGCAAAATTCCTTTCACTTGTCTTTTATGCTCACTAAAAACAGCTACCACTCTTCGACCACTACTAAAACTTTCATCAATATCTGCACTGTAGCCAGCTTTAGCTAATTTTGCTAAAACCTTTTCAAACACACGCCTTAACTCATTTCTTTTTCTATACAAACTCATTCTAATCTTCTGCAAATCCTCACTGGCATTGTCTTTCACATTGCCACCATCATCAATCACTTCATCAATAAAAGTGATAATATTTTTTTCAAAATAAGAATGAGCCACTATTTCTGCTAAAAAAGAATAAGCCTGTCTTCTTTCATTATCAAACCAGCGATAGACATTATTAATATTTTCAGATAAGCTTCTTATTTGCAAAAACTGCTCGCCACTTAGTGTTGCACCATCAATGCTTAAAAGCTTTATTGACCTTGAAATATTCAATACAAAATCTAATGGAAAATACTGGCTTTGCTGTTGAATTAGTTTGAATTCGTGTGTTTGATTAAGTTCTGTTTCTATATATTTTTTGTGGGTATGTACACGCAGATTTTCTACCTTTTGCTTGGCATATTCTGTTTGACAATATGCTTGTAAAAGAGATTTAACCTTATCAAATTCTAATTGTGCAGGCGTAGATTGTGGGTAAAGAAGCATCATATAAATTCAATAATAAAATAGAAACGATACGAAATAAAAGATATCATTAGTCAATTAGCTCAGTTCCATCTTCTAGTTTAAAAGTGAAATGTTTTTGAGAAAAATAACTGAATATAACCAAGAAAATAGTTGTAATAAATTTAGAGAAAATAGCATTCCACACAAATACTTCCACAAAAAATTTCATAAACCCATAATTTAATACCAAGCAAAACATAACTACAGCAAAATATTTTATTAACTGCTCACGTTTTGCTGCTTTTGCTTCTTGAAAAACAACATATCTATTTAAATAAAACCCAATAGGAAAGGTAAAAACAAAGCTAAACAGTATAGATATGCTATGGGCTGTTGGATTAATTTTATCAGTAATGTGCAACGGTTGACCTTTAAAAATAAAATTATAAGCAACTGTAAATAAAATAATATCCAACAAAGTATTTCCACCACCACAAGCTGCATACCTAAATGTTTGTAGTGGCATTACTTTATTAAATAATGGGTAAAAAAAATCAATAACCGATAAAATTAATTTCCTAATAGCTGCGTGAATTGCTTTCATAAAGTAGCGAAGTTAAAGGGAATGATGTTCTTTCAAAAAAGCCACCGTATTATAATTTCTTTATTCAAAACATTGGAATAAACAGCCATACACCAATAATTACAATCAATAAGCAATTATTTACAGATATTCGCCCACTTCAAAGTAAATATATGATGCAAGAAAAGCGTTTTCAGGTTTATTTACCAATAGTGTTTGCAGCTATCTTTTTAGGGGGGATAGTGGTGGGTTATGGCTTAAGAAATCGGGTTGGAGGTAGTAGTTTTTTTAGTGGTAATAAAGGCTCCTCTTTACAAGAAATTTCTAATCTTATCAAATCAAAATATGTAGATGAGGTAGGAATTGATAGCATTAATGCTTTTGCAGCAGATGAAATGCTTTCACATTTAGACCCTCACTCTGTTTACATACCTCCTTCAGAATTAGCTAGAGTTACCGACCAAATGGAAGGACACTTTACTGGTGTTGGCATTTTATATGATATGATTGATGATACGCTAAATATTATGCGTTTAATAAAAAATGGACCTGCTGAAAAAGCAGGTGTAATGGTTGGTGATAAACTTATAAAAATTAACGATAGTATAAATGTTGTTGGCAAAAAAATAAATGATGAATTGCTTAGAAAAAATATGAAAGGACCTGAGGGTTCAGTAATTAATATTAGTTTGCTAAGAGATGGAGTTGAAAAGAAAATAGAAATAAAACGAGCACAAATTGCAATACCATCTATTGACGCATCTTACGTCATAGAAAACAAAACAGGATATATACGTATTAACAAATTTGCAGAGAGAACTTATGAAGAGTTTATGCAGAGTTTAGAGGCACTACAAAAACAAAAAATTGAAAATTTAATTATAGATTTAAGGGGCAATGGTGGAGGTTATATGCATGCTGCAACTGCTATTGCTGATGAATTTTTAGATGGAGATAAATTAATTGTTTACACACAAGGAAATAAATCTGAAAAAAATGAATTTAGATGCCGAAAAGAAGGCTTGTTTGAAAAAGGAAAATTAGTTGTTTTATTAGACGAAACATCCGCATCGGCAAGTGAAGTTTTGGCTGGTGCTTTGCAAGATTGGGATAGGGCTACAATTGTTGGCAGAAGAAGCTTTGGTAAAGGTTTAGTGCAACAACAATTTAATTTAAGCGATGGTGGTGCATTAAGATTAACAGTTGCTAGATACTATACGCCACTAGGCAGAAATATTCAAAAACCATATACCCAAGGTAAGAAAAAATATATGCAAGAATTAGAAGAAAGATATCATAGTGGTGGTATGCAAAAAGAAGATTCAAGCCAACAACAAGGTGCTGCTTTTAAAACACCAAAAGGAAATACAGTTTATGGTGGTGGTGGTATAACACCAGACTATTTTATAGCATTTGATACAACTAAATTACAATCTATTTATGGCAAACTTTACTATAAAGACGTTCTAGAAAAATTTGCTTATAAATATTGTGTTGCAAACAAACAATTATTGAATACATACAAGACATCCAACGACATTAAAACTAAATTTTCATTAACTGAAAATGACTGGAAGTTATTACAAACATTAGCTGCAAAAGATAGTATTGATATTAGTAATATTAATGTTGATGACAAACAAAAAGTATTGGGAAAAACTAAAGCACTAGCAGCTAGACAAATAATTAGTAATGCAGCTTATTACGAAATAAATAATACAGATGATAATATTGTAAAAAAAGCTTTAGAGATTATTAAGTAATCCAAAAACCAGCGAGTCTAAAAATTTACCCTCGTAAAAAAAATGTTCTCTAAAATGAGCTTCTTGTATAAAACTATTCTTTAATAAAAGTCCTTTAGAGGCCTCGTTATTTGGATGAATATTAGCATATATTGAATGCAACTGCATTTCCTCAAAGCCAAAATTAATAAGCGTTTCAATGGCTTCTTGCATAATCCCTTTTCTGTGATAATCTGGATGTAACATATAGCCAATTTCAGCACGAAAATTTTGTGTATCAATATTCATATATGCAATAGTTCCAATAATGGTATTTGTTTGCTTATAACAGATTCCCCAATTAATTGCCTTTTCATTTTTATACAATTCCTGCATTAAATTAATTACACCTAATGCATCATCAATTGTTTTAGCAATAGGACGACTAATATATTTCATTGCTTCTTCATTGGAGCGAAAAGCAAACAAATCCTGAACATCATTGCTATTCATTTGTCTTAATAGCAAACGTTTTGTTTCTATTATTGGGAAAGATGAAAAATAATTAGCCGCCATTTTATTCGTAATTGTTTAGATCAAATATCAACAAAATTTAAACCGCAAAATAAAATTAAAAAAAATGTAGCCGTTGCAATACAACGGCTACTTAATAAAAAATCAAACCCAGTATTTTATAATTTAGTGTGGCAGGTTAAATCAATTTTAGTAAGTATAGCCCCACACAATGGAACAATACCTACAGAATCATAGTTAATCAAATACTGTCCACCATTAACTACTGTATCAATATCTGTAAAAGTTCCCTTAGGTACTAAAAGGTTCTTACGTGTAGCTGTTAAATAAAACAATTTATAATTACTAACTGTTGTAATAGCACAACCCAATAACGAATCTGGTAAAAGATACGCACTATCTGTACAATTGACTGTTGTAGATTTTTGTGTGTCGCTGCTTTTGCTACAAGCTACTAATAACATTGTTGTTGCCACAGTTAAAAACAGGAAAGAAAAGAAAACTTTTTTCATAATATTTTTTTTGTTAGTTAATACTTACATAGACAGTATTACAATAAAAAAAGGTTGGGGAATTATGCATTTTTTTATAACCTGTAACCAATAGCAAAGTAAAAACTATTTCTTCTTCTATCATTATCAAGCATACCTTCTACTCTATTGTATTTTAATAAATAAGCATAGATAGCTTGTATGTTCCATTTTTTTGTAAATGAATATGCACAGTTGAGTGATATAGTTGCAAAAGATTTTCCTACAAAATCCTTATCGCTATAGCTGTTATTAACTTTAATATTAGCAGGAATGCCAAAGTAAAATGTGCTAGTATCAGCTGTGCTAATTGTAATATTGGGCTTATTAATTACAAAGCCATAATTAATAGCACCACCAACGCTAACTTTATTAAGCTGATAATGCAACCCAAAACTAGGCTCAATACCTACGCCTTTGTTAATTAAGAAAATGGTTTCTCTTGAGTCAACTCTTGTAAGTATTGTACCAGCAGTTTGAGAAATACTTATTATATTTTTATGTGTTTGAGATTGATCTATATTAAACAAAAAAGCCTTGCTGCTAATATCGATATATACTTTTTTTGCAATGGGAATAGCATAATTCAATTTTACTAATCCTGTTTGCATTTCATTGGCAATGTTTAATAATGCCACTCCAGCACTTAATTCAATATAGCTTGATTGCTTAATAGTTTTTTTGTTTACATCTTTTACAATACTGTCAGTTTTAGCAGTTTGCTTTAAAGAATTAATAGCTGCGGCACTATCATATTCTATTACAAACATCTTCAAAGAATCGATATACCTATTGTGCATATATTTTATCTCTGGAGTATATACATTTCGGCTAATACTATTAACCTTGTTAAGTAAATTATCTACATCACTTGATGTAGTTTTTTGTTGAGTTTTTTTTGCTTTGTTAGTAGCATTATTTCTGTTAAATGATTCACTATTGATATTGTTATTATTGATGCTATTTTGTTGATATATTAATTCATCAGATTTTAATGGAATGAATTTAATTTTTGCAGAAATATTTTTCGGAGTTACTGCAAAATCATTATTTGCGAAATTAGATTGAGGTGTAGTAAAACCTTTTGCCTCATTGACTTTTATGGGTATTGCTATATTATTTGTAATTTCTTTCTTGTTAGAGCTATCAATTATTTTTGGTACAGTATGGTGTCCTTTATTTTCAAGATTATTCTTATTTATGGCTACCGAATTTGCAACATTATTATTTAAATCTTTGACATGATTTTTACTTGTTTTATAATGGTTATTAATTGCAAAAAATACAAACAAACCAAGTATTGCTAAGCCTAGAATAACAAACCAAAAAAACATTAGTTTGCGTTTGCGTTTTTCTTCTAGCATTTTTTGCATAGCCAACCAATCTGCATTCACAAATGGTGCATCCCCCATTGCTGCTGATTGTTGTAGCCAATTATCAATATGATTGCTATTATTAATCATTGTTATTATAGCTTACTAGTTTTTCTTGTAAAATTTTTCTTCCATTAGCAACGTGCCATTTGCTTGTATTTTCGCTAATACCAAGCATTTGAGCTATTTCTTTATGAGAAAAACCATCGATGATAAAAAAATTTATAACCAATCGTGTAGTTTGGGGCAATGCGTTTAAAACATTTAACAAGAGATTATAATCGTGTTGGCTTTCTATATTAATGCTGCTCGTATTATCTGGAATGGTATCCTTCAAAATTTCAATTGGTGGATTTTTATACCGAAAATAGTCAGATACGCTATGTATGATTATTCTTCTAATCCATCCTTCTAACGACCCCTCATTTTTAAAAGTATTTATTTTTTTAAACACCCGTAAAAAACCATTATTTAATATCGTTGACGCTTCATCCCTATCATTAGTGTATCTCAAAACTGCTGCCATCATTGATGAATAAAATCTAGTATAAAGTTCTTGCTGATACTGTATTTTATTTTGAACACAGCCAAGCACACAAGCATCTTGATTCCAAGAGTTTGTGTGCCGACGTATTTCTTTAGTTTCAGCTTTTATATTCATTAACGCTTATGAATGGCAGTATTTATATTCATAGACAGATAATGTGTATAAAATAGTTGGGTAGCATTTAAAATATTTATTGCAATGGAAATTAATTAGCCAAACATCACTTCAGCATCGGTAATACTTTCAGGTTTTCCAACATCTATAAACTTATCGTTTGAATGATCAAAAGCAATGATTTCATTGGTTTTCGTTAAATCCAAATAAACATCTACCATTGAAAATTTACCTTGCTGTTGCATTAATGCAAACAGTTTTTTATTGATGATATGGATGCCACTAAATGCCAGTTTTTTGTGTATGGCTGAATTAAACTTATCCGTGCCCTTGATTTCGTTTGTTTTAGTGTTTGTCCAACCACAAAGTTTGTTGTTAAGGTCAAAAATAAAATAGCGTGATGTTTCTCTTGTGGTAACTGCAAGGGTTGCAAGTGCATTGGCAGCTATGTGTTGTTCAAACATTTTATTTATATTTAAATTGGTAAGAATATCAACATTCATCACCACAACATTTTCTGCATCATCAAAAAGCGGAATGGCTTTTTTTAATCCGCCACCAGTTTCTAAAACTTCATCTGTTTCGTCGCTAATAATTATTTGGCTTCCCCAGCCATTATTTTTATCTACAATATCAATAATCTGACTGGCAAAATGATGAACATTTACAACCACGTTATTAATATCAAACTGTTGCAAGTACTGAATATTTCTTTGCAATAAAGTTTTACCATTAACTTGTGCTAAGGCTTTAGGATGATTGTTAGTAAAGGGTTTTAGCCTTGTGCCTAAACCTGCTGCAAAAAGCATTGCTGTATTTGTAGTTGTCAATTGCATTGATTAACTGTTAATGAATTACGACCAATTTTTTGTTTCATTTGCCACGCTCTTGTAAAAAAATAAAAATAAGAAAACGCTTGCAAAAATTGTAATTAGTAAGCATAAAAACAAGATGGTAAAGCCTCCTTCAGGATAACCTTCACTATCTGTTGGATGATAAACTGATGAAACTAAAAAAACTAATAACCAAAAAAGTATAAATCCTATTACTGAAGTAAAAAGTACTGCAAAAAAAATGTTGAATATTATTCTTATCATAAGACACTTTTTGTTTTGTACATTAAACTTTTGAATTTTATTTAACCCAATTCTCTTTATTAGTATGCTCCAAAGCAACATTCAAATTATACTTATTTCTCAAATGTCTAGCAGTTTGTTCAGCTGCATATACACTTCTATGTTGTCCTCCTGTGCAACCAAAATTAATTTGTAAATTTTCAAAATCTCTGCTTAAATAATCTTCGACAGTTATGTCAACTAGATCCCATAAACTATTTAAAAACTGGTTCATTTTTGTTTGCTGCTCCAAAAAATCTTTCACAGATTTGTCCTGCCCTGATAATTTTTTATAAGGCTCAAATCTACCAGGATTCAATATACCTCGCATATCAAAAATATATCCTCCACCATTTTCTGTTTCATCTTTTGGCAAACCTCTTTTATAGCTAAAACTGTTGATACTAATTTTCAGTTTAGTGTTTTCGTTAGCTTGTGGTGGTGTGAATTTATTTATAATTTCATCACTTATTACAGTATTTAAAACCTTATCAAACTCGGGTGTTTTAATACCAATTTTTTTATTGGTTAAAAAATATTTAAGATTATTTAATGCTAGTGGAATACTTGATAAAAAGTGTGCTTTCCTTTCAAATAAACCTCTAAATCCGTAAGCCCCAAGCACCTGTAATAATCTTATTAAGACATAACCATTGTACTGACTTATGAAAATATTTCTATCAACTGGATTGGGCAAAAGCTGATTAACTTCTGTAATATAATAATCCAATAAATTATCTTTCCATTCTTCACTAAGCTGAGCTTTTGCTTGCCACAACAAACTAGCAACATCATATTGCAAAGCACCTTTCATACCACCTTGAAAATCTATAAAATTAACCTCGCTGCCTTTAAGCATAATATTCCTGCTTTGAAAATCGCGAAACATAAAATACTTACTATCATTGTTACTTAGATAGTTACTTAATGTTTCAAAATCGTCGAGTAATTGCTGCTTTTCGTAAGGCTTTTGAAGTGTATCTAAAAAGTAATATTTAAAATAAAGCAAGTCGCTTAAAATAGCTTGCTTCCCAAACTCTTTGGCAGTAATGCACTGGCTGTAATCAAAGTCTTCATCTCCTAGAATTTGAATTTGAGCTAATTGTTTCAAGCTTGTTTTTAAAAGATTAAACAACTCATCGGTATGTCCATTTTTTTCTAATCTTTCTAGCAAACTTTCACTGCCAACATTTTCTTGCAGGTAAGTTGTTTGCTCTTCATTAAAACATAAAACTTGCGGCACATGAATTCCAAGTTTTTTGAAATGATTAGAAAAGTAAATAAAAGTTTGATTTTCTTTAATATTAAGGTTGTATGTAGCTATATAATTTTCGCTACCATCAACTACTTTAAAATAAATTCTATCGCTACCACTTTGGGGAATTTTTTCAATAGTATCAGCAGGTTTTCCACGCCAACTTTTATAAAGCGATTGAATTGCTTCGATTTGATTTTGTAACATCAAACGAAAATAAAGAAGTAGATTGAATAAAGACTTACTAGTTACAACTATCTTAATGAATTAACCAATTCATCTAGCTTATCTACAGAAATTTGTGCAGTTAAATTATTGGTTAGCATAGCAACACCTCCATCTAACTTAGAATATTGCTTAATATGCATTTTATTAATGATATAAGATTTGTGACATCTAGAAAACTGAGGGATATCGGTTAATATATCTTGAAAGTGTTTTAAATTTTTACTGGCCAATAGCTTCGTGTTATCATCTAAATAAATTTCACTATAAGCTGCTTCGCCTTTTATCATTACGATTGATGTGGGCTTTAGAAAGTGTATATTCTGAGTTGTGTGAACAATAATTCTTTTTTCATCAATAGTTTTATTGGCAACCATATTTTGCTGAAACTGTTTTAAATGGTTTGTAACATTTATATCTTGAACTTTTTTAAACCTTTCAACAGCTTCAATAACCTGAGTATGTTCTAGTGGTTTTAACAAATAGTCTATTGCTGAAAACTTAAATGCTTTTAGGGCAAATTCATTATAAGCTGTTGTAAAAATTACATTAAAATTAATTTCATCATCATTAAAAAACTCAAGCAATTCAAGCCCACTATGTCCTGGCATTTCAATATCTAAAAAAACAAGTTTTGGCTTTTCTCTTTTAATAGCTTTAACACCATTGGGCAAATCTTCGCAAAGTGCTACTAATTCTAAATCTGGACAATAGTCTTCTATAATTGCTTTTAGCAAATTTCTTGCTTTGGGTTCATCATCAATTACAATACACTTTATCATATTTGCGATACTATTATTAATATTTTATGTTAAGCAGTTGTTTTTACTAAACTACTATTATGCTTTAGCAAATAGCTATTTAGATTTACTTATACTTGCTATTGTGTTAATTGGCAACACTAAAATTACAGTTGTTCCCAAGGATTCTCGATTTTCATTTTCTTTATCTATAATATTAAAGGCAATATTTACAGTGCTATTTTTTTGCAAAATCTCTAGTCTCTTTTTATTGGCATTTACAGCAAACGACTCGTGTTGCTTTTGTTTTTGATTATTTAAAATAGCACTTCTCTTTCTTCCAATTCCGTTATCATCAATAGTTACAATTAGTTCATTAATATTTTTTGAAAAAGAAACGTTTAAAACTCTATTGTTTTTTTTATGCAATAACCCGTGCTTGATTGCATTTTCAATGTATGGTTGTATAAGCATACTTGGCACAAGTATAGCCTCGGTGTTAATGTTTTTGTCTATTATAAATTCGGTATGTAGTTTGTCTTCAAAACGCATTGTTTCTAAGTCTAAATATAATTTCAAACTATTTATTTCTTCTTCTAGTGTTATGTAATCATTATTGCTTTGTTGCAATATTTTACGTGTAAGTTGAGAAAACTTGCTTAAATACTGACTAGCATTTTCTTTATCGTTGGTGTATATATAAGATTGTATGGTGTTAAGTGCATTAAACAAAAAGTGTGGGTTCATTTGGCTTTTAATACTTGCCATTAAGCTTGTTTGTAATTCTTTTTCTAGGTTTAATTTTTCCGAGAATAGTTTATTATTTTCTTTTTGTTGGGCAATAGCTTTTTTGTAATACAACACAATAGCAATAATAATTAGTGAAGCTATTAAAATGCTAAACCAAATTGTTTTGTAAAAAGGTTGTGTAATTTTAAACTGCCATTCTACAAGGTTGCTTTCAATATTATTTTGATTAATGGCTTTTAATTGTAACCTATAATTTCCAGCACCCATTTGGTTAAGATATAGCTCGTTTTTATCATTACTTGGCACAATACGCCAGTCTTCATCATTTATTTTATACAATAATTTTAACGAGTCTAAAGCAGCATAAGCATTTGTGGCAAAACTAAATTTGAGGTTGTTTTCTTTTTCTTGTAATGATATATTTGGTAAGTAACTTACTAATATGTTATTTACAAAAAAATGACTAATAGCAATAGTGGGTTTATTGTTTGTTTTGGCTGCTGTATTTAAAATGTTTACACCAATTACACCTTTGTTAAAAGCAATATATAATTTATTACTATCTACCGCAATGCTTTTAATATCTGTGTTTAATAAACCATTGTTTTGCCATATCATTTTTACTTTATTATCTTCATCAAAAACATATACATTGTTGTTGGCGGTAAAAAATATTCTATTATTAGATTGTGTGCAATTGCTAATATTATTTGGCAAACCATCTTTTTGAGCAAATTGGTTTACAATATTTGTTTTATCTATTATATAAAATGTGTTACTGGTGGTTGCAATAGTTTTATTGTTTACAAAAAATAAATGATTGGCAAAAATATCTTGGTTATTGTAAGTTATTTTATCTGTTTTGTTTTTTGAGTAACAGTATAAACCACCAGCATTTGAGGCATATAAAATACTATCCTTGGCATTCCAAATAATACACTTTCCACGTATAGGAGTACTTGTTTTATAATTTATTTTATATACTGTGTTTAATTGAGGGTCGTGAAATAACCATCTAGGGATTAATTTATCGTTAGTAGTATAAATGTATTCGCCATAAGAAGTATTTAAAAACCAAAAATCTTTCGATACAAATGAAACATCTTTAACAGCAATTGTATTTGAATATTGAAGCACTCCATTTTTATAAACATAAAATTTGTCGCTGCAAATACCTGTAAGTTGTGTTGTTTTATCGTACACTATTTTTTCTACTTGGTGTGGAATTAAAAGGTTAATTTGTGCATTATTGTTTAACGAAAAAATGCTATTGCTATTACTTCCTGCAAGTATATTATTGTCAGTAACAGCCAATGCTGTAATATTTTGTTGAGGCAAAATATTGTTGTTCCTAATATTGGGTACATACAACACACCATTTTGCAATGTACTAAACCAATAGCCACCTTCATTATCAATTACAACTTTACTTAAACTTTCTTCTTTAAAAAAAGGCTGGTTGTTGTATTTGGCATTAAAATTAAAATCAAAGCAATATGCACCAGTGCTTGTACAAACCCAAATTTCATTACTAGCTACTACAACATTTTGTATATATATGTTTTGGGGTAAGCTGATATTTACAAATTGGTTAGCAGCATAATTAAAAAGAAAGGGAGCTTTGTATTTAGAATAGCCATAATAGCAATCATTAACATTTATTAAATAATGCAGCGTATGGTTGCTAGTTGCTACATATTTTTCTTTTGTAAGTATGTTATTTTTCTCTATTTCTATTAAATGATGATAGCCAATAGTTGCACATTTTTTAGTAGAAAAATAGTTGGCAATACCTGCACTGTCTTTTAAAATTTTGATGTTGTCTTTATTGTTCTCTAAGTCAAAAACACTGTAATAATTTAAACCAAAATGAATTAATTTATTATCAATAATACCAGCAATATAAAAGTTACCACTACTTTTTATTGCAGACTCTTTTACAAGGCTATCATTTTTGGTATAAAAAAAATTGCCAATAAAATCTTGACAGAACATTTGGTTTTTATAGCACATTAAATTGCTAACAGCACTGCCTTGAGCAGACATATTATTATAGTTGCTAAATCCTTTGCCATTAAACCTGCTAATGCCTTTGCTGTGTGCAAGCCATATAAAACCATTGGCATCAAGCAGGGCATCGTAAATTACATTGCTACTTAAACCTTGTGTTTTATCGTATTGTTTATATATAGGATTTTGTGCATAGCAATACAATGCGGCAGTTAAAAAAAATATGGTAAATAGTTGTTTCAAAAATGTGTTACAAAATGCAAAATATGTAAAACTAATTTAATTGACGTAAAATGAAATATGGATTTGGTAAAGCAAAAGCCTTGTTTGGCAAAATGTGTTGATACATAAAAGTGCATATATACAGTTTTGTAATAATAAATAAAATACACACAAAATGAAATATTTACTACTCTCAATTTTTACATTATTTTCAATGGGAAGTTTTGCACAACCAGTTTGTCAATCTCAGTCTTCAAGTGCCATTACTTCAACTTCTGCCAATGTTACTTACTATGTTAATGCCAATGGC
>JBMLRA010000280.1:0-6002 GCA_049241265.1 Chitinophagaceae bacterium | reverse complement strand
TTATGGTCATTAAATTACTTTGTAAAACAACAAAGAAAGTATAAAAAGGTTTACTAGTGAAGTGATAATGTAGCTTTAACAACTATTTTTATATTTCTATAATTGATGTTTTTTAAACTTTGCAATAATTATTCTTTATAGCAAACACTGCTAATCCTACTCTGCTTTTCAATTCTAATTTTTCAAACAAGGCATCTCGGTAACCTTCAACTGTTCTTGGACTACAAAACATTTTTTCAGCAATTTCTTTGTAACTAAGTTCAGAGCAGGTGTAACTTAAAAATTCTAATTCTCGATCTGTAAATGGCATTTTAAAAGCACTATTTTTATCTATGCCTATATTATTTATGATGCTTTTAGTTGCCCAATCTGGGTAGTAGTATAAGTTTTTTACTAAGCTGTTTAATGCATTTTCTAATTCGGTTGGATGAATATTTTTTAGTAAATAACCTTTTGCTCCCGCACGTATCATTTTTATTAAACTGTCTTCGTCGTTTTGCATACTAAGCGTCATTATTAAAACGCTGGGATGATTTTCCTTAAGCCAAGCAGCCGTTTCAAATCCATCCATAATTGGCATGCTAATATCAAGCAACACAATATCTGGAACATTTTTTTTATGTGCCATTTTTTCTATCATGGCTTTGCCATTTTCGGCTTCGTACATCACTTCAAAATTGTCAAAGGTTTCTATTATTCCAGCAAGGGCTTTAGCAATAAGAATATGGTCGTCAACAATTACAATTTTATGCTTCATGGCTATTGTTGTTTAACATAAGTTTTAAAGTGGTTCCATTATAAGGATATGATAATAGCTCAAAGCTTGCATTAATTAGTGAAGCCCTTTTTTGCATATTGCTTAAGCCAATACCATTTGAATTTTCTGTTGAATTAAATCCTACTCCATCATCTTGTAAAATAATTTCTAACCTTTTATCTATGGTAAATAAAGAAATTGTGATTGTATTACATTGAGCATGTTTTAGACTATTTTGTATAAACTCTTGTACTATTCGTAATACAATAAGTTTAGTTTGTGGAATATTAATTGTAAAGTTTGGAGAAGAATTTATGTTAAGTTGTTGCTTTTTTAGTAACTCTACATTCTTTGCTTCAATTTGTAGTAAATCTAAAAAGCTGAGCTCTTGAATGCCTGTAATAGTTAGAGATTTGCTTAGGCTTCGTAAATCTTGTAAGCCCTCATCTACTGCATCTATTATATTTTTTATTCTATCATCTTTAGTACTTAAATGTAGTTGTTGCGAAAGCAGAGAAGCCAACGTAAGTTTTTGCCCTACATTATCATGTATTTCTCTGCCAATATATTCCATAGTTTGTTGCTGAACTTCTAATTGGGCTTGAAGTAATGATTGTTCATACTCTTTTTTTAACATAGCTTTTTCTTTTAAGTTTAATCGTTGTTTACTTCTAAACAAAATGAAAAAGGAAATTAATCCTATAATAAATAGGATAAATGAAATAAAAAAAGCAATAAGGTATATTTCTATTTTACTATCCATTTGGCAGCATAAGCAAATAATAAATACATAATAGCACAAAATGTTTGAGAAGTGTAATGCAGTAAATATGCTAAGCTATGATATTGGCTATTACTCCACAAATAAGTTCTAAAATTATGATAGGGAAAGCTACCTAAATAAAAAATGGCGATACCCAAAATAATCCAAAATAAACTTGTTTTTGTAAAGTGCAACACCTCATCTAACTTTAGAAGGTATATAGTTCTTATAACAACAGCAGAAATTAAAAACAAACATCCAATGCCATAAGACAAAGAGTCAAAAAAATGTTGTTTACCAATAAAACTGGTTCTATCTAAGACAAAATAGAATATGTAAAAAGAGGAAAAAAATACAGCCAATCTATCATTAAATGGGGTTGTTTTCCATAATAAAAAAAAGTATAAAAAAACAAATTCTATAGGAACAATTAAATGATTTATTATAAAATTTAAAGGCCTGAATTTTATACCCCCAAAAACTAAATTGAGTAATTCAAAAATCGCAATTACAAAAAGGTATAAGGTAAAAAGTTTATTTTTCTTACCAATATCTTTTTTAAAATGGATAGCCCAACAAATTAGGGCTATCCATTCTGCAACTACAATTATTATGGCATCAAAACGCATATATATTTAGTAAGGATCGGTAATATCTAAAATAGGATTTCCTGTACCATTAATACCAAATGGTGGTGGGGTGCCAGTGCCATGATTTTGTGCATTCATATTTTCTGATCTTGCAACAATACCTCCCATCTTCAGAAAAGTGGAAGAACTAAGCAAAGTAGTTGTAAAATAAGAGGGGTCTGTTTTTAAAGGAAATTTTAAATTGTCTAACATGTCATAATCTTTTACTAATGCATTTGCTCCATTACCAGTAAAAACTGCTGGTAAAAAAACAAGAGTGTGTCTATTAGTATAGTCTTGTCCATTTATTCTAGTACTAGAGAAATCTGGATAAGATGCAAAATAGACGTTAACCCCAACATTAGATTTAACACCAGGCAAAAAGTTTTTTGAAGATTTTTCAATGTAGTATAATAGTTTTTTTAAAGTATCAAGGCTAAAAAAAACACATCTACTATCTACAGTTAATCCAGAGGATTGAGGGAATGGAATTAAAGTTGAACTTCCATTTATTGCTGCATATTGCTTATTGTAATAATTGCGAATCATAGAAAGTACAAAGTTTTTATCCATTTGATTTGGTTGTTTATTACTGTAATCACTACAAACTTGCAAGTCGTTTGTATATTTTCTTACATCTATATCTTTTCTTATTTGGCCCTTTATGCCAGAGATATTACCTTTTGATGGTGGCTGATTATTAGCCTTATTTTCAAACGCAAAAACTGAAACTAAACTTGCACCAAACAATAGCCCAATAAAAAATTCTTTTTTCATAAAACTTTTTTTAATGATTAAATAATGAATTAAAATTAAAGGATAAAAAGCATTTGTTTCAATTTATCCTATACACTGCAAACTTTCAAATAAAAATAGGATAATAACTACCGTTATTAAACGGTAAAATTTAGCGTTTTTTATGCTGCATAAACAGTTGTTGACCCATTGTGCAGTTTTAATACAACCATCATTTTTGCCCTGTAATTGCAAGGTATTACTTAAAACCCCTGAGCAGTTTTAAAAATACCCTGCATTTTACAAAAAGCTAAGTAGTAATGCTCAAATACTATAAAGCAAAGAATATTTATTAAGCAATTTAAAATTTTTAAACAATGAAAAAGATATTAGTATTACTTATACTAGTGAGTAGCTACTTTTTGCAAGCACAGCAGCAAAATAATACAAAACAATTAGTTGTAAATTCTTGTAAGTCAAATACAAGAGACAGGGTAGTAGTTTCCAGTCCCCAATTAGTAGACATGATTGGTGTAAAGCAATTAATTATACTCCCACAAGAGGTAATAACTTCTGTTAAAACATCTAAAAGTTCAACAGGTGTAGAAACTTTAGAACTTACCAGCGTATTAAAAACAGAAAACAGTTTAAAAGAGTTAAAAACCTATAAGGGTGGTGGTTGCCATTCGATGATGAGTGGTGGTTGTACACAAGTTGGTTATGGTTGCTTGGTTTTATTGCCCACAAGGCAAGATGCCAATTACAATGTAACCATTACAGCAAACGGAGACAAAGCTTTTAAGCTAGTGCAGGTAATAAACTCCAATAGCCCATAATATAACAAATGGATTAGTTTCTTATGTAGGTTAATACCCGAATTGTGCCCTAATAAACCTAGAACTCCAAGAAGAGAAAGCTAATTGAGATTTTACTAAATAAAGATTTTAACAAAACAGGGAAGCCGAAAACTGTAATTAGAGTAGGCAAAAAAATAAATTTTAAAAAAATGAAAAAGATTTTATCAGTATTAAGTTGCCTTCTACTAATGGCAACAATAACAAAAGCACAAGTTACTAATGTAGATTCAAAAACTTGCTTTTGTTGCAACGATTTATACAATTTAGTACAACCAACAATTCAAGGGGTTACACAAGTTAATTGTGGAACCAGTGCAACTTTTACAATTCCACCATGCCGAACAGCAACTATTAATTGGTCAGTTACCCCATCCGTTGCATTTACAGGGCAAGGTTCTACTTCAATTACATTACCAACAACAACCCCACAAGGAACATATACTATAAAAGTTACCTTAAGTTGTGCTGGCAAATCTGTTGAGTCAAAATCATTACAACTTGTTGTAGTTGGTCCTAAAGTTTGTGACCCTGCATTTTCTTTTGCTTATTCTACTTCAGCTACAGGTGCATTAACCATTACAACCACACCATCTGCAAGTACACAAGTCGCAGGTATAGAACATTGGTGGGGTATGCAGTACAATGGTACATTTCCTAATTGTACCAACCCTTGTACAGCAATTCCAATGAGTAATTTTAATACATCAAGTACAGGAGTTTGGGGTGGATATATAAGTGGCACAGGAGCATTAACTCCTTATAAGGGAAGTGGAATTACAAAAGGACCATCAGGCTATGGAATTAGTTATACTGGATTTCCACTTGGAACTTGTATAAAAATTACACATTACATAAAATGCTGTGGAGTGCTTTATAGACAAACACAATGTGTTTCATTTAGCTTGCCAACTGCTGCTAAAGGTGTAAATGTTAAACAAGAGCCTAAAATTGAAGTAGGTGTTATTGAAATGGTGCCAGTAGGTAAAGAGAACTAAATAAATAATCCTTAATTTAAGTTTTATCTAAACCTTCCCAAAACCCAAAACCCTCTTTGTTAAGTTGTAAACTAAAAATATTGTAAAATGAAACTATTTATTTTAATTATGGCAATAAGTTTTATGGGAAACTTAAATCTACCCACGCAATTCTCAATGCTATAAAAAATAACACTGTTGTTTTACGAAAGTTAAAATCTATTAAAAAAGCTAATCATTATATGTTGGTATTTACCAAGTCTTTAGCTAGTAAAAAGTTAGAGTATTGGGGGTATGTAATTTTAATGAGATAGCTATTAAAGATTCTTAAAAATCAAAAGCTATAAGCCCTAAAAAACCTTATAGCTTTTACTAAAAAGTTGGTATGAAAAAAATAATTGTATTGATAAGCATTTTCATAAGCATTCAAACTATTGCTCAACAAAAAAGCACCCTTTATGTAAAAGGTGGGCAAAAAGTAATTGTAAGCCAAGTAAAAAAAATGCCAAACGAAACTAGTTTTTTTTATAGAGATTCTGCACAAAAGTTAGTAAAAACCAGTGTGCCTAATTGGCTAATTGATAGCATTGTTATTGGCAAAATAGATACGACTGTAGTAACTAAAGTGTTTGCTGAAACTATTGTAAATCCAAGTAATGTTACAAACCCAGTTTTAAATGATACCATAATAAATGCAGAGCCTCAAACTGCCAATCAACCTACTAATAATACCACAACTCCCGAAGAAAAAAACTATTCGTTTAACTATGCTTTTGGGATAACCTTGGGTAATTTTTTAGAGTTTAACAACCCAACAGGAATAGATAAAAAAGGATTTTCCTTAACTGCAAGTTTAGATTTAAATTACAAATATTTTAAGCCCAATGCTTTGGTAAATATGAGCCATGAGTTGCATTATACTTTTGGTGTACAAAGGGAATCGCTAAGCAGTGGAAGTAATTTTCAACGAGTGCAAGACGATTTATTAACCCTACACGATTTTTCTATTCGAATAAAATCCAACAGCAAATGGAGTATTAACACCATTGCAAAATTTGCCTCTTCAATTTTTACGGTTTACGATGGCGAATATTTTAAAGATGTTACGGGCTTGGGTAAAATAAAAGCTTTTAATAGCCCATACAGTTTAAGTATAGCACCTGGTATTAAATATGATTTTTCGAGTGCTTTAAAGGTTTCGTTAAGTCCTTATTCGTTTGAATTATATGGGGTGCAAAACGATGAAATACGCAACAAAGGCATTTTTATTACCGATGTTGATGGTGC
>JBMLRA010000279.1:0-2492 GCA_049241265.1 Chitinophagaceae bacterium | reverse complement strand
GGCTAACGACCATAAAAAAATCGCAACGTACTGGGTTTCTCCCATTGTTCGTTTGCCTTTAGGCTACCAGCAAGTTTAGTTTGTAATGTTGTTGATAGGCTTTGCCATATCAACAACAGCTGAAATTTAAAATTTGAACTTTGGAACAATGGACAATGGATTTATTAGGAAGCATTAAACGAAGACTTGAGTGCAGAGGGATTTTTGAGTTTTAAGGCTGAAGAAATAATTGGTAAGTAAACAAACTCTTAGCTAATTTTCTTTAAACCGTTTCCAGTAAACCCAAAAAACTAAGCAACTTCCCGAAAGTTTAAAACTTTCGGGAAGTTAAAATCAAAAAAACCACATAATTTTACTCTACTAAAGAAAAACACAAATGAAAAAATTACTGCTATTACTACTTACTATTCTAAGCTTACAAGCTAAAGCCCAGTTTATTAATTTGCCTGATAGTAATTTTAGGAATGTGATTTTATCTGCTGATCCTACCCTGTTTAACTCATCAAAACAATTAGATACAAATTTGGCAAAAACAAGTATTCTATTAACTTCATTTCCAGATAATTTGGTAAACAGAAACTTAAAAGATCTAACTGGTATAGAATATTTTCATAAAATAACTTATCTGAATTTAGGCGATAATCCAATTGTAACACTTAATAAGTTACCTCCAAATTGTACATATCTTCAAATGTTTAACTGTAATTTATCTAGCATCCCTTTAGCTATCTTAAATTCTACTAAGTTGGAGGATTTAGATGTATCTTATAACTTACTTACTAATATTCCAAATTTACCAAATTCTCTAAAAGGTTTTGATTGTTCGAATAATAGACTTACAACCTTACCTCAATTGCCAATAAATCTTGAGTTTTTAAATTGTGCAAAAAATAATATATCAGTTTTGCCAACCTTACATAATAACCTTACAGTTTTAATTTGTAGCTATAATAAAATTACCAATATTCCAGTATTTCCTGTAAATATTTACAGGCTTGAATGTGATAATAATTTGCTTACATCTATTCCTATTATACCAGCAAATGCCGGAGTTATAAATTTTACCTCTAATTTGCTTACTTCATTTCCAAATATTCTTCGTAAAGCACAAGCCTTTGATTATAAATTAGTTCATTTTGGTAATAATAGAATCACTACTTTGCCCCTAATACCAAGGGATTCCATTACTTATGATTTAAATATTGGTTATAACCCAATTTCAGATATTTCCACTGTATTTAAACTAAGGTTAGAAAGTTTAGATGTTTCAGGCTTACCAATTACAAGACTGCCAGATACAATAAAGGCAATTTACAATTTTATTTGCAATCATAATCAAATAAACAAGTTGCCATATATTTCTGCAAATTCGCTTTCGTTTGCCTTTACAAAATTTGATACAATTGACTTAAAAAATATTGTTGAACAGCCTGTTTTTCTTGATATCAGTTTTTCTAACGTTACAAAATTAAAAGCAGAAACTTTATGGTTACTTGGAAGAAAAGATATTAGTTGCCTTCCTTTTAATGAAAACTATTTTTACATTCATGTTGACTCTGGTCAAATTAAATGTTTATCAAGTTCTTTTTTAAACACTTGGAGAATTCCTAATTTTTCAAATACTGCAAAAATGGATACATCAGAATATGTGAAACTTTTAAAAAATGGCAAAAGAAATAGTTGGAGTTCACTTCATTCATTTACTATACCAATATGCTCCCCTACAAATAATGTTAACAATTGCAATGGTTCTCCTACTATCACAGGTTCTATTTATATTGATGAAAACAACAACAACATAAAAGACCCAACAGAAACTTTTAAAGCCAACGTACCAGTAAGGCTAAAGGCAAATAATAAAACAGTAACTAATATAAATGGAGCATTTACTTTAATTGCAGATAGTATAGGCAGCCAAACAGTTACAGTTGCTGCACCAAGATTTTTTACAGCAGTTCCAAGTACCATCAATTTCAATTTTAGTAAATACGATACTCTGGTAAACGTTCCCCCAATTGCCCTGCAAAGAACAATAATTAAAGATAGCCTTTCCACCAAAATTACTCCAATTAATTGGGCTGCTCGTCCAGGTTTTGTATATCCTTATTTGGTGCAATACAAAAATGTAGGTAGTACAACCATTAATTCCACTGCAAGTTTGCAATACAATAATGCTTTACTTAATTACGATAGCAGTAGTAATAGTGCAGTTGCCAATACTGGCACTCAGCTAAACCTTGCTTTAAACAGTTTTATGCCAGGGCAAGAAGCTAGTTATGTTGCTTATTTTAGAGTAAAACCAAGTGGTAGTTTGCTTGGGCAAGTGTTAAATGCTTATAGTAATATAACTGGTGGTGCAGCTACTGCAATAGATAGCACTAGAATAATTATTGGTGGCAGTTACGACCCTAACGATAAATTAGCAACGCCACAACTCAGCACAACTCAAGTTGCTGAAGGACAGTTTATAAACTATACTGTTCGTTTTCAAA
>JBMLRA010000278.1:0-9994 GCA_049241265.1 Chitinophagaceae bacterium | reverse complement strand
ATGTGATTAAGGAATATTTTATGAATTATTTTTTGCATAATTCAGATATTTCTATAGACTTGGGCAATAATAAAATGGAAGTATTAGGAACTAAATCTGATAATTTTAAAGTAACCTTAGTTGATACAGGATTAAATACAAAAACTGCAGGACGTTTACAACAAGTTGAAAAATATATTGGCGACGAAGATTTTATGTTGACTTACGGTGATGGAGTTTGTGATGTTGATATTAGTGAGTTGGTAAAGTTTCATAAAGCTAATAATAAAATTGCAACAGTAACTGCAGTAAGTATGGCTTCACGTTTTGGTGGAATGGAACTAGATGAAACCAATGCTGTTAAAGACTTTAAAGAAAAAACAAAAGACGAAAGTAAGTGGATTAATGGAGGTTTTTTTGTACTGAAACCAACGGTGTTTGATTACCTAAAAGGTGATATGAATGATATGATGTGGGAAGATGAACCACTAGAAAAGCTTACAAACGATGGACAGTTAACAGCATTCAAACACACAGGTTTTTGGAAACCAATGGATGCTTTAAGGGATAAATTGGAGTTAGAAGAACACTGGAAAAATAATACTGCCAAATGGAGAAAATGGAGTTAATGAGTGTTTTTGCATTTTTAATTAACCACTAACAATTAGCAATTGGATTTCAATTTTTATACAGGGAAAAAGATTTTTTTAACTGGGCACACAGGCTTTAAAGGCTCGTGGCTTTTGTGTTGGCTCAATAGCTTGGGTGCAATTGTTCGAGGATATTCGCTGGAAGCACAGATTGCAAATTCATTATTCAATACCATTGAAGGTAAAATTGATTTTGAAAATGTAATTGCTGATATTAGGGATAAGCAAAGGTTGCAACAGGAAATTCAGGACTTTCAACCTGATATTATTTTCCATTTGGCTGCACAAGCATTGGTAAGAAAATCTTATCAAATTCCTTCAGAAACTTTTGAAGTAAACGCAATTGGAACAGCTAATGTATTAGAAGCTGTAAATCAACTTCAAAAAAAATGTACTGTTATTGTTATCACTACAGATAAGGTTTATGAAAACAAAGAAATAAACTATCACTATAAAGAAGAAGATCTGCTAGGTGGCTACGATCCTTACAGTGCAAGTAAAGCAGCCACAGAGATTGTCGTAAGTAGTTTTAGGAATTCATTTTTTAATCGTTCAACATATCAGCAACACCAAAAAGCAATTGTAAGTGCAAGGGCTGGCAATGTAATTGGTGGTGGAGATTTTAGTGATGATAGAATTGTTCCAGATATTGTGAGAGCATTGCAAAACAATAAGGCAATTGAAGTTAGAAATCCAAATGCTGTTCGCCCTTGGCAACACGTTTTGGAACCATTAAATGGATATTTAACCTTGGGTAAAATGGCCTATAAAAATTATGAACAAGTAGCTGATGCTTATAATTTTGGACCATTAATAGACGACCATTTACCAGTGAAAGATTTGGTAAAAACTGCCATTCAATGTTGGGGTAATGGCGAATGGAAAGATACATCAAGCCCAAGCCAACTGCACGAAGCTGGTTTATTGATGTTAGATATTAATAAGGCAAAAACTGAGTTGAATTGGCTACCCAAATTGAACAGCAAGCAAGCTATTGAATGGACGATAAACTGGTACAAAGAATCTGGCAATAAACTTGAGTTTACGTTGCAGCAAATAAAAGATTACGCAAGTCTTTAAAGGGAATAAACCTTTATAGAGAGTTTTATAAATATGACTTTTACAGAAACAAAATTACAAGGCAGCTATGTGGTGGAATTAACTCCTATTGTTGATGAGAGGGGATGGTTTGCTAGAACATTTTGTAAAGATGAGTTTGCAAAGATTGGTCATACAAAAGAGTGGGTTCAAATGAATCATTCTTTTACAAAAGATAAAGGAACCATAAGAGGGATGCACTATCAATTACCACCTTTTACTGAAATAAAAATGGTTAGATGTATTGCTGGTGCTGTGTTTGACGTGATTGTGGATATAAGAAAAACCTCACCAACATTTTTGCATTGGTTTGGAGTGGAGTTGTCGGCAACTAATAAAAAAATGATTTATATTCCTAAAGGATTTGCACACGGTTTTCAAACTTTAACTAATGATGCAGAGCTAATTTATCATCACAGCGAATTTTATAAACCTGGGGTTGAAGCAGGAATAAAATATAATGAACCAAGGGTGAGTATTGATTGGAAATTAGCATTAACAATTATTTCTGAAAGGGATAAACAACATAAATTTTTGGAAGAAGATTTTATAGGAGTATAAGTAGCCACAAATGCACGAATAATATTTATTTCTCATTCGTGGCAATAAAAAAATAACCAAATGAATTGTAGACATTGTAGCAATACACTAACACACGTTTTTTGCGACTTGCAAACTTGCCCACCATCAAATGCGATGGTGAAGCCAGAATTGATTAACTATCCAGAAACTTATTTTCCATTAAAGGTTTTTGTGTGCGAAAAATGTTGGTTAGTGCAAGTAGATGAACTAGAAAAAGCCGATGCAATATTCAATAATGAGTACACTTATTTTTCATCTTATTCAACGAGTTGGTTGCAACACGCGAAAGCATATACAGATTATATGACTGAAAGATTTGGGTTCAACTCAAATTCTTTGGTTGTTGAAATTGCAAGTAATGATGGCTATTTATTGCAATATTTTAAAGAGAAGAATATTCCTGTTTTAGGTGTTGAACCAACAGCTAATACTGCTGAAGTTGCTATTGCAAAAGGTATTGAAAATATTATTGATTTTTTTGGAAGTAACTTAGCTGAAACTAAACTTAATGGCAAGGCAGATTTGGTTTTAGGCAATAACGTTTTGGCACACGTGCCAAATATTAATGACTTTGTAAAAGGGGTTAAAGTTGCTTTAAAACCTAATGGTGTCAATACTTTTGAATTTCCACATTTGTTACAATTAGTACAAAATAATCAGTTTGACACTATTTATCACGAACATTTTTCTTATTTATCATTAACCAATTTAATTTCTGTTTTTGGACAACAAGGATTAGAAATTTTTGATGTTCAAGAACTGAAAACACACGGTGGAAGTTTAAGGATTTTTACAAAACATAAAGAAGATTTAAGCAAACAAATTGAGCCAACTGTTGCTGCAATGTTGCAAAAAGAAGCACAAGCAGGAATTAATACTTTAGCGTATTATCAAAACTTTCAAGCTAAGGTTGATAAAATAAAATATGACTTTTCCGAGTTTTTAATTCAACAAAAAAGGCAAGGTAAAAAAGTAGTTGCTTATGGTGCTGCTGCAAAAGGAAATACCTTACTTAACTATTGCGGTATTAAAGGAAATGATTTAATAGAATTTGTGGTTGATGCTTCTCCTTACAAGCAAAATAAATTATTGCCAGGATCAAGAATACCAGTTGTTGGCAAAGAAAAAATCGATGAAGTTAAACCGGATTATATCATTATTTTCCCTTGGAATTTAAAAGACGAAATAAGTGATCAATTGAGTTATGTGAGAGTTTGGGGAGGAAAATTTGTTATTGCAATTCCTGAATTACAAATATTTTAAATGCAAAAAATACTAGTAACAGGTGCTACGGGATTTATTGGTAATTATGTGATAGAAGTACTGCTGCAAAGGGGTTTTAGCGTTATAGCTACATCATCGAATATTGAAAAGGCAAAGCAATTTAATTGGTTTAATAAAGTAAATTACGCTGAATTAGATTTCGATAAATTAGATAACAACACAAATTATTTCGAATATTTCAACAAACCAGAACTGCTTATACATTTAGCTTGGCAGGGCTTGCCAAATTACAAAGACCAATTTCATTTAACTAAAAATTTGCCCCAGCACCAACTCTTTTTAAGTAACATTATTGCTAATGGATTAAAAGATGTTACTGCTATTGGTACTTGCTTTGAATATGGTATGCAAGAGGGTGAATTGAACGAAAAAATGGAGTGTTTCCCAGATAATGCCTATGCAAAAGCAAAAAATGATTTGCGAATTTATTTAGAAACACTGAATATTAATTTAAAGTGGGTAAGGCTTTTTTATATGTATGGTAAAGGTCAAAACCAAAAATCGTTGATTGCACAGTTGGAAACTGCTCTAGCTAATAACGAGAATATTTTTAATATGAGTGGGGGAGAGCAAATTAGGGATTTTATGCCAGTTGAAGAAGTTGCTGAAAATATTGCTACCATTGCAATTCAAACTAGGATAGTTGGTGTAATTAATTGCAGCAGTGGGCAGCCAATAACGGTAAAAGAATTTGTTGAAAACTATTTGCAGCAAAAAAATAAAGTTATAAAAATGAATTTGGGATTTTATCCTTATGCCGATTTTGAGCCTATGAATTTTTGGGGTAATAACGATAAACTTAAAAGCATAATAGAAAAAAAATAATATGACAGGTAATTTTCTATCAAACATAATGAATGCTATTTCAAAAAAAATTGCAAAAATTTTTAATAACCCCTATTCTAAAATAGGTGTTTCGTGGCTTACAATGAAAAAGCTAAAACATCAAGATTATAATAACCCAGGTAGTATTGAAATTTATGGCAACAAATTTTCGTATTTGCATCCTCCAGAAGTAGTATATTCCCTAAAAGAGTTTTATGTTAATGATATTTATAAAATTAATTTTAACACTCAAAATCCTTATATAATTGATTGTGGTGCTAATATTGGCTTTAGTATTCTTAAATTCAAATTGCAATATCCCAACGCAAAAATTTTAGCATTTGAACCTGATGAAAAAAATTTCGAGTTGCTAAAAAATAATACAAAACAATTTTCAAACATTCAATTAGAGAACAAAGCAGTATGGAATGAAAATACAACTTTGCAGTTTAATATGATTGGAACTCAAGGAAGTAGTTCATTTGGAGATGGAAGAGAAAATTATAAATCTGTGAGTGCTGTTAAGCTAAAATCTTACTTGCAACAACCAGTTGATTTTTTAAAAATTGATATTGAAGGTGCAGAGTATGAAGTGTTGATGGATTGCAAGGAAGAGTTGAAAAATGTATCTAAACTTTTTGTTGAATATCACGGTATTTTCGAAGAGCAATACAAGTTTTATGATATAATAGATGTTCTAAAAAAATTACAGTACAAAGTATACATCAAAGAAGCTGATGATGTTTATCCTTCACCTTTTGCCATAACAAAAAGAAAATCGTACGATCAGCAGTATAATATTTTTGCATTTCACTAAAATGGATAAAAAAGTTGCTGTAGCATATTTAGTATGGGTTCCATTTGGAATTGAATTGTACAAACAATTCCTACATTCTTATCTCACAAAAAAAGCTGGAGCCAACCACACTTTATTATTATTGTTTAACGGTGTTAAAAACAAAAATGAAGTTGATGAATTTATATCACTAACAAAAAATAATCATCTTGAATTTGATTATTTAATTAGAGATAGTGGTCAAGATATGGAAGTTTATTATTGGGCTTGTGGTAAAGTTAATTACGATATTATACTTTTTTTGAATAGTTACTCAACTTTTAATACTGATAATTGGTTGAAAATTTATTTAGACCATTTTACCGAAGATGTGGGAATGATTGGTGCTTCTGCATCGAATCAAAGTATTTACAGTTCGGTATTTTATCAAAATAAAATAAGTTGGAATTTTGATAAAAGCTTTAAACAAAACTTTGGGAAATATAAGTTGCTTATAAAAACCTTTTTGGTGTGGCGATGGTGGTTTAAACCCTTTCCCTGTAAACATTTGAGAGCAACAGCATATATGTTAAGAAGAAAAGATTATCTTGAAATAAAAAGCAAATTTCCATTGCTAAAAAAATTAGATGCTTACAAAATTGAGTGTGGTTTTGATAGTATGACTAATCAAATTTTAAGGAAAGGATTAAAGGTGGGTGTGGTTAATACAGATGGAATTTATTTTGATTTAAATGATGCTTACCAAAGCAATACTTTTAGGGTTAATAATCAAGAAAAGCTTTTAATAAACGATAAGCAGACTGATTGGTATAAAAACGCAAATGAAGCAGAAAAAAAAGAGTTTACCTATTTGGCTTGGGGTAAGTAATCTTATAATTTAATTTATTAAAATGGCTACATTTTCATTATCAAGACGATTCAAGAAAATTAAAACTGCTGTTACATTATTTGTAAATAAACAAATAAGAAAACGAGAGTTTACTAATGAACTAATATTTAGCAAGTGGGTTGAGGTGGATCGATTTACATATGGTGAGCCTGAAATACTTGTATTTGCTGGTGATGCAACTGCTAAAATTTATATTGGAAAGTTTTGTTCTATTGCCAAAAATGTAGAAATATTTACTGGTGGTAATCACAATGTAAATTGGGTTTCAACATATCCTTTCAGTCATTTTACAAATGATTTTCCAGAGGGCAAAAAAGTTACTGGTTACCCCACAACTAAGGGCGATGTTAAAATTGGTAATGATGTGTGGATAGGGCGTGGTGTTACAATTATGTCAGGCGTTACAATTGGTGATGGTGCAGTTATAGGTTCAAATTGTGTAGTTGCAGCAAATGTTGAACCCTATGAAATAGTTGTTGGTAATCCAATGAAAAGAATTAGAAAAAGATTTAGTGATGATATTATCAATAAACTACTAGCAATTCAATGGTGGAATTGGGATGTGGAAGCAATTAATAAAGAAGTTACAAATATTTGTAGCACTAATGTAGAAACTTTTGTTAATAAGCATTACAAGCCAAACTAAACTTTTTGGTTATTTGTACAATCCCTTTTTTTTCATTTCTTCAATGGAATCCTCGTATCTACTTTCTTGAACAGTTTGCTTATTAACCCAATCTGTAAATTTTTTAATTCCTTCTTCAAACGAAACTTGTGGGTTAAAGTTAAGTTTAGATTTTATTTTAGTTAAATCTGCATAATTATGCCTAATATCTCCAAGCCTAAAATTGCCAGAAATATTAACTGTAACATTAGACGAATAATTTGTTTTTAGTGCATTAGCAACTTCTAAAACTGTAGTTTGCACACCAGTGCCCACATTAAAAACTTCATTATTAGATGCCTCGTTTTCAATGCCCAAAATGGTAGCATTAACTACATCATCAATAAATACAAAGTCTCTACTTTCAAGCCCATCTTCAAAAATATTGAGTGCTTTATTGTTTTTAATCAGGGTTGAAAAAATTGATAGTATCCCTGTGTAAGGATTAGTTAATGATTGCCCAGGGCCATAAACATTTTGATATCTAAATGCAACAGGTGCAATGCCAATTGTTGGGCAAACAGTCATTACCATTTGCTCTTGGTTTTGTTTAGTAATACCGTAAACAGATGATGGATGAATTTTTGACTCCTCATCTGTAGCACATATTCTTAAACTATCATCATCCAAATAAGTAACATCAAATTTTTTATGAATCAAATCTTGTTCAAGTCTATGTTTAGGATATACAAATCCATATTTTTTTGATTGATATTTTCCCTCACCATAAATAGCTCTTGAAGATGCAACAACAACTTTTTTTACATTGTGTTTTACATTAGCAAGAATATCAAGCAGTAATGCAGTTCCACCAATGTTTATATTAGTGTAATTTTTAATTTGATACATTGATTGTCCAGTACCAGTTTCGGCAGCTAAATGAACAACCACCTCATTATCTGCAATTGCTGTTTTCATCAATGCTTCATCACAAACACTACCTTGTATAAATGTAACTTTATCTTTAATTAATAAAAACAAGCTAGACTCGTCAATTGGATTTTTGCCATGGATTTGTTCAGATAAATTATCAACAACAGTTAAAATATGTCCTCTATTTAATAATGCTAAGCATAAATTTGCACCAATAAAACCTGCACCACCAGTAACCAAAATTTTCATACACAATTTTTAAAAAATCAAAAATAAGCATAATGAGTGGTTCTTAAAATTTAGCAACTATAATGGTTGATTTATTTTGTCAAATGCTTTTATAACAATGAACCAATTCAGCATCATATTACCAGTTAGAAATGGGGGCGAATATGTTAAAGAATGTGTTAATAGCATTCTTGCTCAAACATATCAGAACTTTAATCTTATTGTGCTAGACAACAATAGTAGCGATGGCACAAAAGAATGGATTGAAAGTTTGAATAACAATAGAATAACCATTTATCCATCTACACAAGATTTAACGATAACCGAAAATTGGGCAAGAGCTGTTGATATGCCCAAGAATGAATTTATGACGCTAATTGGGCATGATGATATTTTGTATCCTAATTATTTGCAAGTAATAAATGATTTAATAAATGAATATCCCAATGCTAGCTTATATCAAACACATTTTAATTATATAGATGCTAATGGAAGTATTGTGAGAGAATGTAAACCTATGACAACAAAACAATCTGCTGCTGAGTTTTTGCAATGTCAATTTTTAGCAACACTTGATAGTATGGGCACTGGTTATATGTTTAGAAGTAAAGATTATGCTTTGTTGAAGGGAATGCCAATTAATTATCCAAACTTAATTTTTGCAGATTATGAGTTATGGGTAAGACTGATAATGTTAAACTTTAAAGCTACTGCCCAAAAAAAATGTTTTGGTTATAGATTACATAATAGCACATCTAAAACTACCAATGGAGAGCAGTATCAACAAGCTTTCTTAATGTATATTCAATTTCTAATTTCATTGAGAAATAATGCGGCTGTTGAAAAAATAATTGATCAGTATGGTAAATCTTTTTTAATGTATTTCTGCCAATCGTTATCACATCGAATTTTTAAAACTTATAGAGAGGATAGAAAAACAACTGTGCTTCAATTTGTGGAAAAATGTATTGAATTGAGTAGTGGTTTTATTCCAAATCAAAACTTCAATCCATACTTTAAAATAAAAATTTCAGCTGCCATTGTATTAGACAACAGTATTGGTCGAAGAATTTTTACTCTAGTTAAAAAGACTAACAGCTAAATTTGCAACAATGAAAATAGCTGTAAATACTTGGATTCTTCGCAATAAAAACTTAGATGGAATTGGATATTTAACGGTAAATACTATATCTAATTTGATAAAAAATAACCCAACAGTTGAGTTCCAAATACTTTGTGATAAAGGCTATTCCGAAGATTACTTTAATTATTCAAATGTCACACATCATAAAATATTTCCTGCATTAAGGCATCCTGTTTTATATGTTTTTTTTATGGAAGTTGTATTGGGCTTATTTCTTAGAAAACATAAGCCTGACTTATTTATTTCAAGTGACGGTTATTTGTGTTTGAATGCTAGTACAAAACAGTTACCTATAATTTGTGATATTAATTTTGAACATAACCCTAAAGATTTGCCTCTTAGGAATAGAGTTTATTTTAGATTTTTTTACAAAAGATTTGCAAAAAAAGGGCAGCGTATAGCAACAATTTCTGAGTACAGTAAACAAGATATTTCGTCTTATTACAACATCGATATTAATAAAATAGATAATATATCCTGTGGCATTGACAATAAATTTACTGTATTGAGTGATGAAGAAAAACTTGCTGCAAAAAGCAAATGGAGCAATGGAAAAGAATACTTTTTTTTCTTGGGTTCAATGCACCCTAGAAAAAACATTAAACGTTTGATTGATGCGTTTAATTTATTTAAAAAGCAAACCAATGCCAATATGAAACTGCTGCTTGGAGGCTCGATTTTATGGCAAGCATCGGATTTTAAAGAAGCCTACGAGAACAGTAATTTTAAAGACGATATTGTATTTTTAGGAAGACTGAATGATGCTGATTTGAAACAAGTTTTAGGTGCAGCATACTGCTTGGCATTTGCTCCAATTTTTGAAGGTTTTGGATTGCCAATAGTAGAAGCTTTTGAAGCAGGAGTACCAGTTATTTGTAGTAATGTAACTTCAATGCCCGAAGTTGCTGGAAATGCTACTTTATTATTTAATCCTTTTGAAGTACAAGAAATTGCAGATGCAATGCAAAAAATTTATGAAGAT
>JBMLRA010000277.1:2074-3674 GCA_049241265.1 Chitinophagaceae bacterium | reverse complement strand
ACATCAGTGCCACAGAAACGAGTTTTTCGTTGCTAGCGTTACTCGGCAACTTAGCACTATACACAGGTATAGGCACAGCCATAGTAACAGCCATCATTAAACTCAAAGATTTTGGTGATAGAAACAAAAACTTCAAAACGTTTCCATAACATCATATCTTCTCAAAAAAAAACTAAAAATACAAACCACCGAAAGGTGGTTTTTTTGTTGTGCTATAAAAAAAATTAAAAAAAAATTAGAATTTTGAAATTTTTTACACATTTTTGCGTTAATCCAAAAAAAGTCCAATAGATGAAAAAATTAATACTATTTTTCTTTCTCTCGCTATGTTTTACTAAATCTAATTTAGTTAGCTCACAAGTAGTGTGTTCAAGTTGTACATCCAACGACTTTACCTTTAATAGTTTTTATATTGGTGATATCAACGGTAATGCTTTGTCAGGTAGTTGTTCTGTTGGCAGTCCTCAAACAGCTTATTTATGGATGAATGTAACCAATAGTAGTACAAGATATTCATTGCTAGTTTACTATCAACTAGTGGAGTATAACCCAATAACTAGTACATCAACCACCAACACTTATAGTAACTGCTTATATGATGGAGTGGCTATTCCAAGTAATTTAATTAACCTAGGAACAATCAGTTGGACTTGTGGAAATCAACTTACTATTTCTAACTTCCAAATGCATTGGAAACAGAATAATACTATAACTTGTTCTTATGATGCACCAAAGTGTTTATGTGTACCGCCCACGATTATTAGGGCTCCTTTGATAGCAAGCTTTGCATATACAGGATGTAATAATGGTGCTACTTCAACAGTGAATTTTACAGCAAATGCAATTGGTGGAGCTTCTCCTTACACATATGCTTGGACTTTTAGTGGTGGTGGCACCTCAACACTTGCAAATCCAACGAGAACTTATACGAACCCTGGTCCACACACTGCAACTTTAGTAATTACAGATAATGTTGGTGTACAAAGTACTTATACACAAACAATTACACTAGCAGCACAAGAAGCAGCACCTGCTATTTCTGTAACGCAACCAACTTGTACGGTATCCACTGGAACAATTACTGTAACATCTCCGATAGGTGCAGGATTTACATACAGTAGAGATGAAGTGAATTATCAAACAAGTACAACTTTTAGTGCAGTTCCTACTGGATCATATAATATAACTTATAGAAATTCATCAAATTGTGTATCAGCACCGGCATCAGCAACTGTAAATTCTCAACCATCAATTCCAGTTGCACCAACATTAAGTGTAACGCAACCAACATGTACCGTAGCTACAGGAACTATAACAGTTTCAGCACCTACAGGTGCAGGATTAGAATATAGTTTAGATGGCGTAAGTTATCAAACTAGTACAACATTTAGTGGTTTATCATCAGGAAGTTATACTGTGAGGGTAAGAAATGCAACAAGTTGTGTTTCATCTACCACTTCTGCAACAGTAAATGCACAGCCACCAACTCCAGTTGCACCAACATTAAGTGTAACGCAACCAACATGTACCGTAGCTACAGGAACTATAACAGTTTCAGCACCTACAGGTGCAGGATTAGAATATAGTTTAGATGGCGTAA
>JBMLRA010000277.1:0-1974 GCA_049241265.1 Chitinophagaceae bacterium | reverse complement strand
ATAACAGTTTCAGCACCTACAGGTGCAGGATTAGAATATAGTTTAGATGGCGTAAGTTATCAAACTAGTACAACATTTAGTGGTTTATCATCAGGAAGTTATACTGTGAGGGTAAGAAATGCAACAAGTTGTGTTTCATCTACCACTTCTGCAACAGTAAATGCACAGCCACCAACTCCAGTTGCACCAACATTAAGTGTAACGCAACCAACATGTACCGTAGCTACAGGAACCATAACAGTTTCAGCTCCTACAGGTGCAGGATATACATATAGTAAAGATGGTAGTACATACCAATCAAGTACAACATTTAGTGGTTTAGTTGCAGGAAACTATAATATTACTGTTAGAAATTCTTTTGGATGTACATCAGCAATTACATTAGTGACAATTAACTCACAGCCATCTACCCCATCACAGCCAACTATTAGTGCTAGTGGCCCAACCACTATATGTAATGGTGGAAGTGTAGATTTAACTAGTACACTTGCTACTTCTTACCAATGGTATTTAAATGGGAGTCCAATAAGTGGAGCTACTAATCAAACTTATACAGCTTCATCAAACGGAAATTACACAGTAGTTGTAACTAATGCAAGTGGTTGTAGTTCAGCTCCATCTGCAATTACAACAGTTACTATAAGTGTACTTACAACACCATCAATTTCAGGTCCAAGTATTGGTCTTTGTGCTGGTGGAAGTATTTTACTAACATCAACTCCATCAACATCGTATCAATGGTATTTAAATGGTAGCCCAATCAGTGGGGCTAATAATCAAACTTATACCGCTACAGCTGCAGGTAATTACTCAGTTACGGTATCAAATGCATTTGGTTGTAGTGCAACATCTGTAAATTATACTATTATAGATGGAAGTATAAATCCAATTATTCAATATACAGGTTCAACAAATATTTGCAGTGGAAGTTCAATATTATTAAGCTTACCTAGTGCATTATCTTACCAATGGTATTTAAATGGAAATCCAATTCCGGGAGCCATTGCACAAACCTATAATGCCAATGCTAGTGGAATATACACAGCTACTGTAACCAATGCTTACGGTTGTACAGAAACTACTGCTGGCATAACTGTAACTGTTTATTTTGTAGGTTCAGTTGGTATTGCAATTAATGGAGGAACAAATCCAATTTGTGTAGGAGGTTTTGTACAACTATGCCCATCGACTTGGGGATGGAGTAATTATCAATGGTATAAAAATGGGGTAGCAATACCTGCACCAATTGGTGTTTCTGCTTGTATAACTCTTAATCCAGCTGATATTGGAAGTTACACTTTACAAGCACAAAATGGTGCTGGTTGTTGGACTGATCAAAGCACACCTATTAATATAACTTATAACTCAAGCTGTAATTTAAATCCACCACGTTGTTATCCTAATTGGAGTTATCAAAATGCAACAACTAATTGTGATAGTACATTGCTTTTTACCGCTACTGGTACAAATGTATCTGGAACAACATATAGTTGGGATTTTGGAGATGGAACTACTGGTACAGGAACACCAATTTT
Source organism: Chitinophagaceae bacterium (assembly GCA_049241265.1). GTDB lineage: Bacteria > Bacteroidota > Bacteroidia > Chitinophagales > Chitinophagaceae > CAIVPM01. Next base: position 439 of record JBMLRA010000277.1, on the reverse strand, counting down.
GCATAAATACCCTGCTAGTGGAGCTTATTTAGTAAAATTAGTGGTAAGTAATGCCACTTGTAGTGATAGCTCATCTTATATAGCTTATGTAAATAATTGTACAAGCAGTTCGTCAAGTTGTCAATCAGGTTGGTGGCAACAACCAGCAACAAACAATTGCGATAGTACTATCAGATTCAATGTTAGTAGCCCTATTCCTGGAGCAACTTATACTTGGAATTTTGGAGATGGAACTACAGGAACAGGATATCCTGTAATCCATAAATATTTAAGCGAAGGTATGTTTAGTGTTAAACTAATTGTTGTTAGTGGTACATGTACAGATAGTTCAACTTATAATATTTACATTAGCAACTGCACTGTGACTGGAGGTTTTACAGGAGGAGTTGAAAGTAAATCATTAGGATCGTTTATTTCACTTCGTTTATTTGGCAATGCA
>JBMLRA010000276.1:0-2734 GCA_049241265.1 Chitinophagaceae bacterium | reverse complement strand
TCAATTTTGCTAGTGTTACTTAGTTCCCAGTTAAGCTGCACTGTATTGTTTTTAGACGAAGCAGTAAATTGTAATAACAATGGATTACTAAGAATTACTGTATTATTTTTTAAGAAAGAAACTCTATTACTACCCCAATTACAAACAATCAAATCAAGTTTGCCATCATCAGTTAAATCTGCTAATTCTAAATAGCCAGCATTATTTCCAGTAAAAATATCAAATTTATTTGCTAAGCTTATTGTGCCATTTGTCAAACTTGTATTTCTAAAAACACTAATAAAATTAGACTGTAAATTACCAACAAATACATCTGTTTTTTCATCACCATCTAAGTCAGCCAGCCTTATTTGAGAAGTCCCATCACCTGCAATATATTGAACACCAGCGTTGAAACTAGAGGCTTCAAAATTTGCATTGGCTATAGCATTATTCTGCAAAACAGTAATTGTATTAGTATAAATACCTGGTACATTACTACTAAAATCAGCAGAAACAATATCCAATTTTCCATCGTTATTAAGGTCGGCTAACTGTATAAAATTTGATGCCATTGCAACTGGATAGTTGATTGGTGAGTTAAATTGGAAAACACCAGGGCTAGAAAGGTTCCTATAAACGGAAATTGAATTTTCTTGACTGTTACATACTATTATTTCTTTCTTGCCATCATTGTTTAAATCAGCAATTTCAATTTGAGTCGGGGCAATACCAATGGTTGCAAAATTTAATCTACTTGCAAAACTAATTATCCCATTGGCAGAAGTATTTCTAAAAATACTAAAACCATTAATTGGATAATTACCGATTAAGACATCAAATTTGCCATCTCCATCAATATCATTTACGTTTAAATATGCTGGACTAGTCCCAATTGGCATATTAAATACAAGACGTGATGCGAAACTAATATCTCCCACACTACTAGTATTTTTAAATACAGAGAAACTATTGCTATTAAAATTTGGTGCTATAATATCTTTTTTCCCATCACCATCAATATCTGAAACAAATAAGTTATTTACTTGATTTATAGTTTGTAATGTTTGTTTTGTTGCAAATGAAATATTGTTTTGAGTTGTAGTATTTCGATAAATTGTTATACTGTTACTTGTAAAATTTGCAATTAAAACATCGGGTTTTCCATCACCATCTATATCACCTGAGATTGGCAAGTAAGCATTTACTAAAGAAGAATCAATTTTAGAAGAAAAACTACCAATGCTTAAAGGACTTGCATTTGAAAATTTAACGTTGCTAGGCATATTAGCACTAGCAGATAACCCACCACCAACAATTCCACCACGAGTGAGTGATAGTGGTTGATACCCAGTGCCTAAAGGCAATTTTGCAACTACCTGAGTAGGGCTGGCACTTACCAAATTGGCTTTAATTGGACCAAAATAAACAGTATTATTTTCTACAGTTGGAGCAAAGTTTTGCCCTGTAATGGTAATTAAACTATCAATATTGGCTCTTAATGGAGAAACATTTGTAATAATGGGAGGTTGATATTCTATATTGTTTTTTAGAAATGAAAGTGTACTTGAACCGTAATTTGAAGCAATAATATCTAAGCGACCATCCATGTTTAGGTCTGCTAATTCTGGCCAAAAAGCTTTGCTTCCAGTAACTATATCAAATTTGGCAGCTAAACTTATATTACCACCAATTGTTGAGTTATTTCTAAGTACAGAAACATAGTTTGATTCGTTATTACCAACAATTACATCAGTTTTTCCATCACCATCCATATCGCCAAGTCGAACTCCTAAAGTTCCTAAACCAGCTGTATAAGCGACACCTGCATTAAAACTTGTCGAATTAAAACTCGCTCCGGTAGTAGTAGTATTTTGAAAAACAGTAATGGTTGTAGCAAAAGCAATTGCACCTGCACTAGCGTAATCACCAGCAACAATATCTAATTTGCCATCTTCATTTAAATCGGCAATTGATACTTCATGAACACCGGATGTTGTTGCATATTGTACTGATGTGGCTAGTAAAATGTTACCAACTGTTGATAAATTTCGAAAAACAGATATGCTCGATTGTTGACTATTACTTAAAACGATTTCTTTTTTTCCATCGTTGTTTAAATCTGCTATTTCAACTCCTGCTGGATATGTTCCTTGTGTGGTGTAGTCTATTCTTGTAGCAAAATTTATATTACCAACTGTTGAGATATTTCTAAAAATTGCAAAGCCATTTAAAGGGTAATTTGTCACTAAAACATCTTGTTTCCCATCTCCATCAATATCGTCACTAGCTAAATAAGCTGGATGAGTAGATGTAGGCATCAAAAAGCTAACACGGGAAGCAAAACTTATTGAACCAACTGTTGAAGTATTTCTATAAACAGAGATATTTGAACTACTAAAATTTGCTGTTACTAAATCTTTTTTTCCATCTCCATCTATATCTACTATTCTAAAATTATTAACTCTATCTATTGTATTTACAAATTGTCTAGAAGCAAAAGCAATCTTTCCATTTGTAGATGTATTTCTGTAGATGGTTAATGTATTAGCAGTTAAATTAGTTGAAGCCACATCTGGCTTTCCATCTCCATCAAAATCACATGATAACGTAACATAACAAGGGGAAGATGTTGAATCTATTTTAGATTCAAAACTTAAGTTGCTTAAAGTCGTTTGCCCATCAAATTTTACCCCAAAAGGCATATTCGCTGTTGCAATTAAACTTCTTGTAGTTACACTTATTGGCTGGTAAC
>JBMLRA010000275.1:0-1586 GCA_049241265.1 Chitinophagaceae bacterium | reverse complement strand
AGTTTAACCTACAACAACCCTGATGGCATTGTTTGTAGTTGGACTAAAAAATAAATTTAATGACTTAGTAGTGCATGATAGAAGTTTTAAAACAACATTTAATTAGCCGACTTGGCAACGACGTTGAAAATTTAGACTTAGTGTTAAATCATTTCAAACCCCTTGAAATAGAAAGAAACCAATTTCTTTTAAAGGAAGGTCAAGTTTGTAGGCAAGTTTATTTTATTGTAAAAGGTTGCCTTCAAGTTTTTACTTATGATAAAGACATGAATGAAACTACAAGAGATATTGTAACTGAAGGAACTTGGTGCTCCGAATTGTTGAGTTTTGGTAATGAACAACCGGCTACTGAAAATATTAGAACTGTAGAACATTGCCAACTACTAGCAATAGACAAACAAGGATTTAAACAAATGATGGAAACCGTGCCACAGTTTAGTAAAGTGTACAAGCAAATACTTGAAACTTCTTATGCAAATTCAGTGTATAGAATAAACACCTTTGTAGCACTTTCGGCATTAGACAGAATAAAATGGCTTATGGAAAAACGACCAAAGTTAATGACAAGGGTTTCGAGCAAACTCATTGCCTCTTATTTAGGAATTAATAAAGACGTTTTCAGCAGACTTAAAGCCAAATTATAAATTGTAGACTTTTGTCGTTATAGAAAGAAATTGTGCATTGCATTTTTACATCATCAATCACAATTAAATTTTATACAATGACAGAGTACATTTTATTATTCCGTAATGCTAGTGCAGCAAACGGATATTTAACAACTAGCCAAGATATGGTAGAAGATATGCCCAAATGGCAAAGTTGGATTGGCCACATTGCTATGCAAGGTAAATTAATTAGTACTGCACCAATAAATTATGAAGCATCTATTGTAAATCAACAAGGTGCAAGCAGTGATGGGCAACCTTACAAAGAATCAAACAGTGTTTTAGTGGCGGGTTATCTTATTTGCAAAGCAGATAGTTTGCAAGAAGTAGAAGCTTGGAGTAAAACTTGCCCAATTTTAAAATACCCCAACAGTTCTGTTGAAATTAGAGCGTTAATCCCTTTTCCAACAAATTAAACAGTAAATATCATGGATAAAATTTTAAATACCGGACGATACATTTTTCCACTTTCGTTTTTGCTTTATGTAGGCTTACATTTAGGTAAACCCGAAGTAGGTGCAGCATTTGTACCTAACTACATTCCCTTTCCATTATTTTGGAACTACTTTACCTTGGTTTGTATAATACTATTTATAATAAGTGCTGTAATTGGCAAGTATGATAAATTAGCTTATACATTAATGGCTTTGTATGTATTGTTAATGGCATTTTTGGTACACTTACCAAGAGCTATGGGCAACGAGTTAGATGTTACTGCAATGTCAGTAAATATTAACCGAGAAAAAGAACTTGAAATGGTTAATTTTTTTAGAAACATTATGGTAACAGGGGCATTACTTGCTTTTGCAAAATTTGTATCGAGAGATAAAAGCGTAATAGGATAAAAAAATAAACCTAGTTATATAAGTTGCTATAACTAGGTTTAATGTTTTTATTATTTTGAGAGAATTTATTGGTATT
>JBMLRA010000274.1:0-1952 GCA_049241265.1 Chitinophagaceae bacterium | reverse complement strand
ACTTGTTCCTCGATTTAGCTTCAACTACAAAATTATTAATCCTTATTTCGACGAGTATGATAAACACATTGAGTTAGAAAACGAAATGTTTTATCGTGCAAAAGATTTTTATAAAGGGTACAATACAATCGAAATGTTTGATTTATGGAATCCAATTTATAACAACAAATGGGCAGTTGCCAATGCAATTGGAAGAAAAGAAAAAAGAGAACGTGTAGCATTTAGAATTAGTGACCCTAACATAAATGAAGCGGAGAAAAATCATTTAATAAATTATGCCCAAAAATTAGTTCAGCGATTTGCTAATTAATTTTCTTATTTAATAAATGATGTAGCAATAACCACGAGCCTGTACCATCCACACTACAAGAAAAAAACGGCTTATGCAGCCTCCTCTATAAAACTTCTAACTTCACTAGTTTTATTAAGTTGGCTCTGCCAACAAACAACACCTGCTAAACTAAATTTGCTCTATTAGCCTAGCAGCCTATTAGTACTATTATTTTCCCTACCTAGTTGGTGTTCTTCTACAAAAAGTTTCGCCAACCACATTTAGTCTATTTTATTACTCAGTATACGGTTTTGCCTATCCTTTTATTTAATCTAGCTTTTGCTATATTTTTATGATTTACAGTTGCAATGTGCGACAACCTTATGTAGTTGGCTTAATAACTAGTAATCAGTTTAGCCAATCTAAAGATTTTTACCCTATTGGTATATGTAGTAATACTAACGGTAATTTTAGTGCTGTTAAATTGTATAAATAGTTAGTTCTTATATACTGCTTTGTTGTTAATGTGTAGGCAAAGTTGTTTCACTAAGTGCAAATTCTGTTTTTTTAACCTTTAATGTCTGCAATACTGTGGAGAAATTATGGCTAAAATTATTAGCAAAATAGTACATTCGCTATAAATAAAATAGCTATGGGTGATATACAATTATTTGAAAGTAAAAAGGTGCGAAGTTATTACGATGAGGATAAAGAATTGTGGTATTTTAGTGTGATTGATGTGATTGAGATTTTAACTGATAGTGCAGATGCAAATGCTTATTGGCGTAAACTAAAACAACGACTAAAAGCTGAGGGTAATGAAACCGTGACAAATCTTCACGGTTTCAAAATGCAAGCACCTGATGGTAAAATGAGGCTTACAGATATGGGTAATACAGAACAGGTTTTCCGTCTCATTCAATCTATTCCAAGCCCAAAGGCTGAGCCTTTTAAACAATGGTTGGCACAGGTTGGTAGTGAAAGACTTGATGAAATGCAAGACCCTGAGTTAACTATTGAAAGGGCTATGAAAGAATATATGCAATTGGGCTATTCGGAAAAATGGATTAACCAACGCCTTAAAAGTATTGAAGTAAGAAAAGATCTAACTGATGAATGGAAAAACAGAGGTATAAAAGAGGGGCTGCAGTTTGCAACACTAACAGATATTATCACTAAAACTTGGTCGGGCAATACCACAAAAGAATACAAAAAGTTAAAGGGTTTAAAGAAGGAGAATCTTAGGGATAACATGACCAATACGGAGTTGATTTTAAATATGTTGGCAGAAGCCTCAACAAAAGATATTTCTGTTGCCACTAGCCCAAAAAACTTTGATGAAAACAAAGAAGTGGCCAAGCAAGGTGGTAATGTTGCCAAAGTAGCATTAAGAGAATTAGAATCTAAAACTGGAAAAAAAGTTGTAACTAGCTTAAACTCAAAAAACTTTTTGCCTCCAAAAAAGGATAATAAAAAACTAAAATAAATGTGAGTCCCTGCTCTACTAAACTTGCTCAATTAAGCTAGTAGCCTATTAGCACTATTATTTTTCCTACCTAGTTGGTGTTCTTTACCATGCTCAAAAACTCCACTTAATCCATATTGCTATATCTATTAAAAGCTTTTTTTTGTTGTAAATATCCATCATTAAACATAAAATACTATATTTGTGTTGGAAAAA